>NZ_JBFUMH010000060.1:0-29533 GCF_054049475.1 Microvirga sp. P5_D2
GGACAGCTCGATGGCGGACAGCTCGATGGCACGCGCGGCAAGACGTTCCTGGAAGGCGTCGGAATCGTATTCGCCCGCACCCTCGTCGAGCAGACGCGCGAGCATCTGCGCGACGCCCGGCTTGTCATGCGGGTCGTGGGCCGAGCCGCCTTCGAAGATGAAGGAGACCGCGATCAGCGGCACCACATCGGATTCAACGTGCCAGACCTCGACGCCACCTGCGGAAGTGAGAGCCTTCACGTTGGTGGGCGACGAGGACAGGGTTTCGACGGAAGCAGTCATCATTCCCTCAGTTCTTACGCAGCCGACTTCTGGAGATAGCCCGTCACGGAACGGCGGGCGACCAGATAGCGCTCAGCTGCGGAGGCAAGGTCCTCCTTGAGGACGGTTTCGATTTCCACCGGCCAGCGGTTCACATCCTCGATGGTCTCGCCGATGGCGAGCGCCGAGCCGTAGATGCGGGCGAGCGAGGATTGGCTGTCGGTGGAGTAGATCGTCTCTGCGACGAGGCGTGTCTTCGCGCGCTCGATGGCATCCGAATCCAGCGCCTCCGCAGCGATGGTCTTGAGCACCTGATCGACGGCCTCTTCCAATGCCTGGAGAGAGACGCCCTCTGCCGGCACGGCGTAAACGCAAAAGCGCGTGTCTTCCATGGCGGAGGACATGTACCAGGCGCCCGCGTTCACGGCGATGCCGCGCTCCATCACGAGCTTGCGGTAGAGATACGATGTCGGACCGCCGCCGATGACTTCGGCGAGAAGCTCGAGCGCATAGCAGTCGCGCTGCGTGGCCGTGCGGCAGGACGGAACGAGATAAAGCCGCTGCAGCGTCGGCTGCTCGACCTTCGGGTCGGCCACCGTGATGTGGCGCGCGGCCACGGGCTCCGGCTCGCGCGGGCGCATGCGGATCGGGCGCTTGCCCTGCGGGGCGATGCGGCCATAGGTGTTGTCCGCCAAGCGGCGCACTTCGTCTTCCGTCACATCGCCGGCAACGACCAGAATGCCGTTCTCCGGGGTGTAGAAGCGCTTGTAGTAATCGAGCGCGTGCTCACGGTTCAGCGTCTCGATCTCGTGCATCCAGCCGATGATCGGAATGCCGTAGGGGTGATGCACGAACAGCGACGCTGCCATGGCCTCGGAGAGCTGCGCTGAAGGATCGGTCTCGACGCGCATGCGGCGCTCTTCCAGCACCACGTCGCGCTCAGGAGCGATCACGGCTTCTTCGAGCAGCAGGTTGGTCATGCGGTCCGCTTCGAACTCCATCATGACCTTCAGGTTCTCGCGCGCGACGCGCTGGAAATAGGCCGTGTAGTCGAAGGAGGTGAACGCGTTCTCCTGGCCGCCGAGGCCGGAGACGACTTTCGAGAACTCGCCGGCGGGATGCTTCTCGGTACCCTTGAACATCAGATGCTCGAGAAAATGCGCGATGCCGGATTGGCCGAGCGGATCATCCGCTGAGCCGTTGCGGTACCACATCATATGCGTGGCGACAGGCGCGCGATGATCGGGAATCACCACCACGTCGAGACCGTTGTCGAGGGTGAAGGAGGACAGATTGGGACCGCTGCCTTCCGTTCGCCCGAAGGAGGACGAGTCGGTGCGAAGAACGGGCTTGGAGGCAGTATCCATGACTTTTACCTTGGCAACATCGAAACAGATGTAGGACTTCATCCTACCGGAATAGTCCAATCGGGCGGTCACGCAAGCGAGGCAGGACACCTTATTGGTGCGACATGGTTTGCGCCGAAACGTGAGGGCAGGCTTTTGAAACTTGAGGGCAGGCTTGGCTTTTCCGACCCCTAGAACGGTTTCAGGCGAACCGGGGGTGCCCGTTCGCCTGAAAGGAAAGCTAGTTGCAGAGCCGTTTTACCTTTTCTGCTGCTGGCGCATGAAGGCTGTCGGGCTGTCCGGATCGCCCTCAGGCACCGGATCGCGCGTTGCGCGCGGCAGGGGGCCGCCACCGGCCGACTTGAGCAGGCCGCCTGGAGGATCGCTGAGATAGCGGCGCTCAAGGCCGTCACCTTGAAGCTCGACCTGCTTATCCGTCGAGAAGGAGCGCAGCTCATCGGGGGTCAGGCGGGTGTTGTTTTCTGCCTGTCCGCCCACAAGACCGGGAGTCGTGACGCGGTTGTTCGGATTGCGGCCTGCGCGAACCTCGTCGATGGAGAGCGGCTTGCCTTCCGTATTCTTGTAATACTCGGAGCTCGTGTAAGGCGTCTTCGCCTCGATGGCGGCCTTGCGGCGTGCCGCAACGTCAGGATCCTTCGGCCAGTCGGCATTGCGGGCTTCGGCCCCACCGCCGGACACCGGCGGACGCAGATCCATCTTGGGCGGCAGAACGAGCGGAGCGCGCTCATTATAGATAATCGGCGCCTTCTCCTTGGGGATGATGCCGATGCTGCCGAGCAGGCTCTTGATGGCCTCGCCCTCCTGCGCCGAAGCGGACGAGGCGGCAAACACAAGCGCCGAAGCTCCGACAAGAACCATGGCTCCCGCGCGGCAAAGTACTGTCATTCCCTTCATGGCACACCCACCATTGTTTCTCATTGTGGCTGGAACGCCTGATCGCTCAATGGGGCGAACATATGGCAGAGGGCTCAACGATATGTTGGATTATCGCGCCCGCCTGCCTTCCAGCACGAAGGAGTCATAGAGCAAACCGACCACACCCGCAACGATGGCGGCATCGGCCACGTTGAACACGTACCAATCCCAGTTTCCGATGTGGAACTGGATGAAATCGAACACGGCTCCATAGCGTAAGCGGTCGATGACATTGCCGATGGCCCCGCCCACGATCAGTCCGAGCGACACCGCGAGCAGCTTGGCCGATGTGCGCCTGATCCAGAACGACAGGCCGATGGCGGCGATGATCGAGACGATGATCAGTACCCAGCGCCCAAGGTCGCCATCCTGCTGGAACAGCCCGTAGGAGATGCCCCGGTTCCACACCACGATCAGGTTGACGAACGGGTTGAGCTCCACCGGCTCCTTCAAAGGCAGGTCATAGACATAGAGAGTGTAGAGCTTCGTCACCTGGTCGAGCACCAGGGTGATCAAGGCGACCGAGAAGCCCAGGATCGAGGCCAGCGACCAGGCCGCGGAACGGGTAGCTTTGGAGGAGCGCGAGCGCCCTCCCCCTTTAGCAGACGTGGAACGCCCGGCAGCGCGGGTGCGCTGCGGGCTTGTTTGAGGAACACTTGCCTCGGGAGCAGTCGCGCCGGGGGTCGACGCCTCGGAACCGTCGCTCTTCATCATTCCGCCGCCGCCTTCAGCTGATCCCATTCACGAAGTGCTGCCGCATCGCGCGGCGTCACATCCGGATAATCCGGATCGCTTCCGACATCCGTCGTGACCTTCCACGAACGGGCGCATTTGCGGCCCTGAGCGAGCGCCGGCACGACGGAAACGCCCTTCACATCTTCGAGACGGAAGGCATCAGCCGGGCCTTCGCCCTGCTGCACCTGAATGGCCGAGGTGATGCAGATCTCGCCGAGATCGAGCCCCTGCACCGCCTGGAACAGGCTCTCATCCGCGATGTACACGATGGGCGCGGCCTCCAGGCTTGCACCGATGCGCTTCTGCGCACGCTCGATTTCGAGCGCGCCGGTGACGACGCGACGCACGCGACGGACCTTCGCCCAGCGCTCGGCCAAAGCATCGTTGCGCCATTCCGTCGGCACCTTGGGGAAGGTTTCGAGATGCACCGATTCCTCGTTCGGGTAACGCTCGAGCCATGCCTCCTCGGCGGTGAAGGCGAGGATCGGCGCGATCCATGCCACCACGCAGCGGAAGGTCTGGTCGATCACCGTCAGCGCGCTCTTACGGGCGATGCTGGAGATCGGGTCGCAATAGAGCGTGTCCTTGCGGATGTCGAAATAGAACGCCGACAGATCCGTGGTCATGAACGAGTTCAGAAGTGCTACCACGCGCTTGTAGTCGTAGGTGCTGTAGGCCTCGCGCATTTCGCCGTCGAGTTCGACGAGACGATGCAGAACGAAGCGCTCCAGCTCCGGCATCGCGCCGACTTCGACCCTGTCCGAGTCGCGGAAATGGCCAAGCGAGCCCAGCATCCAGCGGATCGTGTTGCGCAGCTTGCGGTAGGTTTCAGCCGTCGTCTTGATGATCTCGGGACCAATGCGTTGATCGTCCCAGTAATCGACGGAGGCCGTCCACAGACGCAGAATGTCCGCGCCGTATTCCTTGATGACGGTTTGCGGCGCGACCGTGTTGCCGAGGGACTTCGACATCTTGCGGCCCTGCTCGTCGAGCGTGAAGCCGTGCGTCACGACGATGTCGTAAGGCGCGCGTCCACGCGTGCCGCAACTTTCCAGAAGCGACGAATGGAACCAGCCGCGATGCTGATCCGAGCCCTCGAGATACATGACCTGATCTGGACCGCCATCGACCTTGCGGGTCACCTTGAGGTCGGGACGCTTTTCGAGAGCGAAGGCGTGCGTGCAGCCGGAATCGAACCACACGTCGAGAATGTCGTTCACCTTCTCGAAATCACCGAGGTCGTAGCCGCCGGCTTTGAGGAAGCGCGAGCCGTCACCGGCATACCACGCATCCGCGCCTTCTTTCTCGAAGGCATCCGCGATGGCCTCGTTGACTTGGCTGTCCTTGAGGATTTCGTTGGTGCCCTTCTTCACGAAGACGGCGATCGGCACGCCCCAGGCGCGCTGACGCGACACGACCCAGTCGGGGCGATTGGCAATCATGCCGTTGATGCGGTTCTCGCCGGATTCCGGCACCCATTCGGTTTTCTCGATGGCGTTGAGCGCGCGCTGACGAAGCGTGTCGCCCTTGCCGTCGAGCGGCTTGTCCATCGAGATGAACCATTGCGGCGTGTTGCGGAAGATCAGCGGACCTTTCGAGCGCCAGGAATGCGGATATTGGTGCTTGAGGCGCCCGCGCGCGATCAGCGCGCCGACTTCCACGAGCTTCTTGATGACCGCCTCATTGGCGCCCGCATCCTTGCCCTTGTCGTCATAGATGCGCTCGCCCGCGAAGAACGGCACGTCGGGGAAATAGGACGAGTCCGGAGACACCGTGTGCGGCACTTCCTTCGTGCCGCAGGCGGCGAATACGTCGCGATGCTTCACATAGGTGTTGTAGTCGTCCGCGCCGTGTCCGGGAGCCGTGTGCACGAAGCCCGTGCCCGCATCGTCGGTCACGTAATCGGCAGGCAGCAGCGGCACCGCGAAATCCCAGTAGCCATTCGCGCCGGCAAGCCCACGGAACGGATGGGCGCAGCGCTCGATCATCACGGGCAGCACGTCCTTCACGCGCTCGTAACCGGCAACGCGCGCCGCCGCGAACACGTCGGAAGCGAGCTTGTCGGCCAGCACGAGACGGTCGCCCACCTTCGCCCAATTGTCGTCGGCCGCTTCCGTGACCTTGTAGAGGCCGTAAGCGATGTCGGAGCCGAAGGCGATGGCGCGGTTGGCCGGGATCGTCCAGGGAGTCGTCGTCCAGATCACGACCGACGCACCGTCGAGATCGCCGTCGAGCGTGTTGGTGATCTTGAACTTCACCCAGATCGTGTGCGAGGTCTTCTCGTGATACTCGACCTCGGCTTCCGCGAGCGCGGTCTTTTCAACGGAAGACCACATCACCGGCTTCGAGCCGCGATAAAGCTGGTCGGTCGTTGCGAACTTGATGATCTCGCGGGCGATCTGCGCTTCCGCATCATAGCTCATGGTCAGATACGGGTTCGACCAATCGCCGCCGATGCCAAGGCGCTTGAACTCCTCGCGCTGCACGTCGATCCACTTCTCGGCGAAGGCGCGGCACTCGCGGCGGAACTCGACGATCGGAACCTCGTCCTTGTTCTTGCCCTTGGCGCGGTACTCTTCCTCGATCTTCCACTCGATGGGAAGGCCGTGGCAATCCCAGCCCGGCACGTAATTGGAATCGAAGCCGAGCATGCCCTGCGAACGGACGATGAGATCCTTCAGGATCTTGTTGAGCGCGTGGCCGATATGGATGTTGCCGTTGGCATAGGGAGGGCCATCGTGCAGCACGAAGCGCGGGCGGCCCTTCTGGACCTCGCGCAGGCGCTCATAGAGCTTCATCTCGTTCCAGCGCTGCAGGAATTGCGGCTCGCGCTGAGGCAGGCCGGCCCGCATGGGGAACTCGGTCTGCGGGAGAAACAAAGTTTCAGAATAGTCGCGAGCAGTGCTCTCGGTCTTATCGGTCATGACGGTCAATCGGTCTTCTCTGGCCCGCAGCTTGGCGGGGCGCATCAGGCTTCATTCAGGGCAAAACGGCTGCAATCCCGGACCTTCGCAGGCTATGCGAAAGCCGGGCCGATAATTCGCGCCACACCTGTGCGGGCCGCGCGCCGAGCCTGTAAAACCATGGACATGGGAGCCTTTTAGCAGCGCCGCCTCGGATAATAAAGCGTGGTGATTTTCCCCCATGCCTCCTATTTAAGGAGCCAGAACCCCTGACACATAGGATTGACCCATGGCAGACATGACAACCACGGCAGGCAAGCGCTCCCAGGCCGGGTTCGATCTCACCTCCCCAACGCCCGAGGAGTTCCGCCGGCTCGTGGACGATCTCGACGACGAGGAGCGCCGGGTCCTGCTGGAGCACGGCACCGAGCGTCCCTTCTGTGGCATCTTCAATGAGGCCAAGGACAAGGGCACCTATTGCTGCCGCCTCTGCGGGCTTCCTCTGTTCAATGCGGGCGCCAAGTTCGAGTCCGGCACCGGCTGGCCGAGCTTCTTCAACCCCATCGACCGCGACCACGTCGCCTTTGTGCGGGATTCGAGCTACGGCATGGTCCGCACCGAGATCCGCTGCGCGCGCTGCGAGGGCCATCTCGGCCACGTATTCCCGGACGGTCCACCCCCGACCGGCGAGCGCTACTGCATGAACTCGGTCTCCATGCGCTTCGTCGCGGAAGGCGATCCGCTGCCGGACGATCTGGGACGCGGCGCGCCCGAAGGTGAAGTCGTGACCTGAAGCGCCATGGAAGCCGGCGGACCAGAGGCTTCTCCCATCGATGCGGCGGGCTTCTATGCCCGCCTGCCTCTCTACGACCGGTTCTCCCAGCTCTCGGACCCCGCCGTCTACACGCCCGTGCCGGACGGCTGGGTGCTGGGCCTCAGCGACATCGTACGCTCGACCGATGCCATCCAGGCCGGGCGCTACAAGGAAGTGAATACGGCCGCCGCCTCCGTGATCGCAGCCCTGTCCAACAGGCTCGGATCGAGCGATTTTCCTTTTGTGTTCGGCGGCGACGGCGCGAGCTTCGCGCTTCCGGCCTCGCAAACGGAGATAGCCCGCGAGACGCTGGCCGCCGTCGCCTCCTGGGTGCGGGATGCATTCGGGTTCGAGCTGCGCATCGCCCTCGTTCCCGTTGCCGACATCAGGGCCAAGGGCCACGACGTCCGCATCGCCCGCTTCGCCGTATCGCCCGACGTGACCTATGCCATGTTCGCCGGTGGTGGGCTGGCCTATGCGGAACGGCGCATGAAGGAAGGCGAATACGCCATTCCGCCCGCCGCACCCGGCACCATGCCCGACCTCTCGGGGCTGTCCTGCCAATTCGACACGATCACCCCCGAGCGCGGGGTCATCCTGTCCATGATCGTCCTGCCCGGCGCAGGGGCTGAACCCGCCGCCTTTCACGCGCTCATCGGCAAGGTGCTGGCGCTGACCGAGGACAGGCAGGAATCCGGACGGCCGCTTCCCGAGCTCGGACCCAGCCTGACGTCGCCCTTCAACGGGCTGGAGATCGAAGCCAAGGCGATGGGCAGCAGAGGGAAGAACCCTTTCGCCTATTTCCGCCTCGTCATTTATCGATTGATGTCCTTCGTCATCCTCGGCCTCAGCTTGCCTGTGGGCGGGTTCAATCCCGCCAAGTACCGGCATCAGCTCGTCGAGAACACCGACTTCCGCAAATTCGACGACGGCCTGCGCATGACCCTCGATTGCACCCCCGCCCTCGCCGACCGGCTGGAGGCATTGCTGAGCGACGCCGAGCGGGAGGGCATGGCCCGCTACGGCCTGCACCGGCAGGACGCCGCCCTCATGACCTGCTTCGTCCCCTCGCCGACCCGGGCCGACCACATCCATTTCGTGGACGGGGCGATGGGTGGTTATGCGATGGCGGCACGGGCGCTGAAGGTTGTGGGGTGACGCTTTCTCTTTACCCGATCATCGAAGCCGTGCGGTCTTCCGCCAGCATCCGCTTCGCCTCGATGGAATCCCGGTCCATCTGCGCGATCAGCGCCTCGATGTCGTCGAACTTCTCCTCGCCCCTGATCCAGCCGACGAGTTCCACATCGATGATCTGGCCGTAGAGATCGCCTGAGAAATCGAACAGGTGCGTCTCGAGAAGCGGCGCGCCGTTGTCGAAGGTCGGGCGGCGGCCGAAACTGGCGACGCCGTCGATCACCTTGCCGCCGACAGAGGCCCGAACCGCGTAGATGCCGTGGCGCAGTCGGCAATCGTCGGGCAGGCGCATGTTGGCGGTCGGATAACCTAGCACACGTCCGCGCTTGTCCCCGTGACGAACCTCGGCGCGGACGAACCAGCGATAGCCGAGAAGCCGGTTCGCGGCGGCGATGTCACCCGCTTCGAGACTGGCGCGGATCGCACTGGACGAGACCGGCTCGGAGCCTTCGACGACCGCAGGCGCGATGTGGCATTCGAGCCCGTGCTTTATGCAAAGCTCGACCATGCGCTCGGGATTGCCCTCGCGCCCGCGCCCGAAATGGAAGTCGTGGCCGATCACCACGCCGGCCACCTGCAATTCGCGCGCCAGCAACTGCACGAACTCATCGGCGGAAAGGGCAGCCAGCGCCGCATTGAACTGCTTCACGAACACGCCCGCGAGGCCGAGGCGCTGGAAGATCGCGAGTTTCACGGGCTCCGGCGTCAGGCGGAAGAGCGGCTTGTCGGGCTGGAAGAAACTGCGCGGATGCGGCTCGAAGGTCAGGGCCGTGCCGGGCCTGGATGATTGCAACGCCATGTCGAGGAGATAACGGTGCCCCCGGTGAACGCCGTCGAAATTGCCGATGGCCGCCATGGAGCCCTTCAGGCTCTCGGGCACAGGCTCGCCATCGCGGCAGACCACGAAGGAGGGGTTTCCCGGCTGAGATGGCGTAGCGATGGACATCGGAGCGGGTCTACCTCAAGCGGCACAGGCGTCAAGGGTGGCCGTTTAGGCTTCACCAGGTTAGCGCATCCATGATCGCCGTCGGAGCAACCGGCTGGCGGTCAACCCAGTCCTGCACGTGATCGGAGACGAGATCGCCGTGATGGAGGCCGAGCTCCTCCGCGTGGATGCCGCGTGCGACGAGCAGGGAATCGATGCCGAAGCCGACTGCGCCCRCAATGTCGGTGCGGATGGCGTCACCCACGCCGAGCACCCTCTCCTTCGGGATCGGTCGCCCGTCGATGCTGGATGCTAAGGCAAGCGCCTTGTCGTAGACGGGGCCATGCGGTTTGCCGGCGTAGAATACCTTGCCGCCCATTTCCTCGTAAGCCAGCGCAATCGCGCCCGCGCAAGGCAGGATCATGTGGCCGCGCTCGACGATGAGATCGGGATTGGCGCAGACCATGAGCAGGTCGCGGCGCAGCATCGCTTCCAGGCGGGCGCGGTAATTCTCGACCGTCTCGTTCTCGTCGTCATCGAAGCCCGAGCAGACCACGTAATCCGCCTCCTCAATGGAGCCGAAGCGGGCGTCGAGACCCTTATAGATCGGCATGTCGCGCGGCGGGCCGATATGGTGCACCACCTTCTCGATCCGCTCCTCGATGGCAAGGCGCGTAAGGTCGCCGGAGGTGACGATGGCGTCGTAGGCCGTGCGGGGAACCTTGAAACCGTCGAGCTGGTTGCCGACCGATGCGCCGGGACGCGGCGCGTTGGAGACCAGCACGACCCGGCCACCCTTGGCGCGGAAGCGGGTGAGCGCATCACCTGCGGCCTCATAGGCTTTCACGCCGTTGTGCAGCACGCCCCACACATCGCAGAAGATGAGGTCGTAGCGGTCGGCAAGGGGTTGCAGGCCCTCGATGAGAGCGGGACGGAGAGAAGCTGTCATGGGGTCTCACTGGTTGCGAAACCGGCGGGTAGGCCCKCGGGGGCCACAAGTCAACCGGCGCGGCGCAGCAGGGTCCCGCCTTCCTCGAAGGATGTGGGCTGAGCCTGGGCGCCCAGCACCTCGGCCTTGACGGCGCGCGGCGCCGCGAAGACGAAGCCCTGCGCCAGCGGCACGCCGAGTTCGGCGAGCACGGGCACCATATCCTCGCGCTCCACATGCTCGGCGACGAGCTTGATGCCCTCGCGCCGCAGGGACGAGGCGAAATCCCGCACTCCGATCTCGGCCCCAAGACGGTGCTGTTCGTCCTGCTCGGCGGCCACCATCAGCTCGGCCGGAAGCTTGACGAAGCGCACGCCCATATCGGCCAAGGTTCTGGCGTCGAACCGGAGATCCGTGGCGCTGTCGAGAGACAGGGGCACGCCCTTGTCCCGCAGGGTTCCGAACGCCGCAATTCCATCGTCATCGAGATTGCGCCAGCAATCCTGTGACAGCTCGAGCACCACCTTGCCGAGAATTTCGGGGGCTGCGTCGAACATGCCGGTCAGCGACCAGAGGAAGCCTGGATCACGCACGGAATGGGCGGAGAGATTTACACCGACAATGGCCTCGCTGCCCCGGGCGATCAGGTGGCGCGCGACCATCATGGTGCGGTTGAGAACGCGCCGGTCGAATTCCGGCGCACGGCCCAGCCGCTCGATGATGTTGAGGAACTCGGACGGCCCGAGCAGCGTGCCGTCGGCCAGCCGCAACCGTGCGAGCGCCTCGTAGAAGCGGATCTTGCGCTGGGGGAGCGCGACGATGGGCTGGAGGGCCAGCTCGATGCCGTCGGCCTCGAAAGCCTGGGTGACCAGCCGCATCCGGCGAAGGTCGTCCTCGCTCGTCTTGCGGGGCGCAGGCTGAGCGGCAGGCTTGCGCTCGACGACCGGCGCAGACTGCCGCACAGGAGCAGCAGGCACTGTGCCGGGTGCGCTCTTGAGGCTGTCCCTTAAGCTGGCGACATCGCGGTTCTGGGCGGCGACGTTCTTCGCAAGCTCCCGCACGACACCACCGAGGAGACCTACGGTGCCGGTGACCTCGGCCATGGTGGTGCGGAGAGCCGGATTGCTGACCGGGGCCTGAAGCCCCTGCTCGACACGCATCAGGCGATCCGCCAGATCGGAGCAATCTTCCACCGCCTGCTGCGCGGCGTTCGATGCAGCCTCGGCGCGTGCCCATGCCACCAGGAGGCCAGCCAGGACCGCCACGCTGATGAAGGTGAGTGCAGGCACCGCGAAAGGCGCCGGAATCGACGTCGCGACCGTGCCAATGGCGGCTACGCCAGCGAGCGCGAAGACGAACAATTTCGCCTTCATTTCTTTATCCATATGAACCCTGTGGGTTACCATGGGTGCCCCGCTCCCCTGGCTCCGCATGAAACGCGAAGCAGAAACGTAATGATGTTTTACAAGGCACCACTTAAACGGCAAGAACAACGTTACGGCAACAGGAAATTTCCTTTATTTTCGCCAGATTCACGACATTTCCAGCACTGAAAGGACAACCAATGGAAGAACCTCGGAAGGATCTGCTCATGCAGGTTGAAGGCATGACCTGCGACGGCTGCGTCAATGCGGTCACCAAGGCCATCCAGCGCCTCGATCCCGCAGCCACGGTCGAGGTGGATCTGGAGCACGGGCGCGTGCATGTGATGACTTGCGCACAGAGTATTGAGGTGGCCCGGGTTCTGGACGCAGCTGGCTATGAAGCCCACGGCATGACCGGCTGAAGGCTGGGCTGCACCAATCGCATGGCTTCGCCCAAAGTTCTTTTTGCGGGTTCCCGAAACGGCTGATAGGTTTCGCCGGACATTTTGGTTCCGGGGATTTTCATGACCGCTCAGACGTCGCGCGCCGCCATCGACCTTAACGCACCGAACGATCTGGATGCCTGGTGGCTTCCGTTCACGGCGAACCGCTCCTTCAAGCAGCGCCCGCGCATGATCTCCCGCGCCAAGGGCATGTATTACTACACGCCCGAGGGCAAGGAAGTGATCGACGGTGCGGCGGGCCTTTGGTGCTGCAACGCAGGCCATAACCGGGACGAGATCACCGCCGCCATCCAGGCCCAGGCAGCCGAACTCGATTACTCGCCCGCCTTCCAGTACGGCCACGCGAAGGGCTTCGCCGCTGCTTCCCGCATTGCCCAGCTCGCGCCTGGCGACCTGAACCACGTCTTCTTCTGCAATTCCGGCTCCGAGGCGGTGGACACGGCGCTGAAGGTCGCGCTGGCCTATTGGAACGTGAAGGGCCAGGGCAGCAAGACGCGCCTGATCGGCCGCGAGCGCGGCTATCACGGTGTGGGCTTTGGCGGCATCTCGGTGGGCGGCATCGTGAAGAATCGCCAGTTCTTCGGCTCCCTGCTCGCGGGCGTCGACCATCTGCCCCACACCTATAACCGCGCCGAACAGGCATTTTCACGCGGCGAGCCCGAATGGGGCGCGCATCTGGCCGACGACCTGGAGCGCATCGTGGCGCTGCACGACGCTTCGACCATCGCGGCCGTGATCGTCGAGCCGATGTCCGGCTCCACGGGCGTCCTCGCACCGCCGAAGGGATACCTCAAGCGCCTGCGCGAGCTCTGCGACAAGCATAACATCCTGCTCATCTTCGACGAGGTCATCACGGGCTTCGGCCGTCTCGGCACGGCTTTCGCGGCCGAGCGCTACGGCGTCATTCCGGACATGATCACCTTCGCCAAGGGCGTGAATTCGGGCACCGTCCCCATGGGCGGCGTGCTGGTGCGCGAGGGGCTCTACGATACCTTCATGAACGGCCCCGAGCACGTGATCGAGCTGTTCCACGGCTATACCTATTCGGGCCACCCGCTCGCCTGCGCGGCGGCGCTCGCCACCCAGGACGTATATCGCGACGAGAAGCTCTTCGAGCGGGCAAAGGCCCTGGAGCCGGTCTGGGCCGATGCGATCCATTCGCTGAAGGAGCTGCCGAACGTCCTCGACATCCGCACCATCGGCCTCGTGGGCGCCATTGACCTCGCGTCCCGCCCCGACGCGGTGGGCAAGCGCGCCTTCGAGGCCATGGACCGTGGCTTCCAGGAATACGGCCTGATGATGCGCATCACCGGCGACACCATCGCCCTCTCCCCGCCGCTGATCATCACCGAAGAGCAGATCGGCGAGATCGTCGATAAGCTGACCAAGGTGATCAAGGCCGTCGCTTAAGGCACTTTCCACCACTCGTCATCCCGGACGGCGCAAGCTGATCCGGGATCGCGAGCAAAATAAAGCGCTGTCATTCCGGGGCCGCGCAGCGGAGCCCGGAATCCATAGATATCGTGGGCACTGAAGGAGGCGAGACGCCTCTCGCTCAATCCTGAAACGTCGCGGTTATGGATTCCCGCCTTCGCGGGAATGACAGGGTCAGGCGCTCTTCCTGAACCCGATCCCGGCTCTCCGCTGCGCTTCGTCCGGGATGACAGCATGGGGCAGGTCTGCACAACCAACCCTTGCCCCTCCCCGCCGCAGGGTTTAGGACGCAGCACGTTTTTCTCTTTGCAACGGCTGTTGTTAAAACCATGTCCAAGGCCGACAAGATCAAGGCCCGCGCCCCGCGCGGCTTTGCCGATCGCAACCCCGCCGATCTCGCCGCCACCGAGCGCATGCTCGCGGCGATCCGGGAGTCCTATGAGCTTTACGGCTTCGAGGGCGTCGAGACGCCCTTCGTGGAGTACACGGATTCGCTGGGCAAGTTCCTGCCCGACCAGGACCGCCCGAACGAGGGCGTGTTCTCGTTCCAGGACGATGACGAGCAGTGGCTGTCGCTCCGCTACGACCTGACGGCGCCGCTCGCCCGCTACGTGGCCGAGAACTTCGACGCGCTGCCGAAACCCTATCGCAGCTATCGCGCGGGGTGGGTGTTCCGCAACGAGAAGCCCGGCCCCGGCCGCTTCCGCCAGTTCATGCAGTTCGACGCCGACACGGTGGGCGCTGCCTCCGTCGCCGCCGATGCGGAAATCTGCATGATGGCTGCCGACACGCTGGAGAGGCTCGGCCTCAAGCGCGGCGATTTCATCATCAAGATCAACAACCGCAAGGTTCTGGACGGCGTGCTCGAAGCCATCGGCCTCGGCGGCGAGGACAAGGCTGGCCAGCGCCTCACGGTATTGCGCGCCATCGACAAGCTCGACCGCCTCGGCCCTGAGGGCGTGAGCCAGCTTTTGGGCGCAGGCCGCAAGGACGAGAGCGGCGACTTCACCAAGGGCGCGGAGCTGTCGGCGGACGCCATCGAGCGCGTGCTAGCCTTCACGGCTGCCAAGGGCGCGGACAATGCGGGCACGGTCGAGAACCTGCGCAAGGTCGTCGGCTCCTCGGCCCGTGGCCTTGAGGGCGCGGATGAACTCGCCGAGATTTCAGCCCTCGTCGCCTCCTCTGGTTACGAGGAGCGCGTGATCATCGATCCCTCCGTGGTGCGCGGCCTCGAATACTATACCGGCCCGGTCTATGAGGCCGAGCTGACCTTCCAGGTGCAAGATGAGGACGGACGCCCCGTGCGTTTCGGCTCGGTCGGCGGCGGCGGGCGCTACGACGGCCTCGTGGGCCGCTTCCGCTCCGAGCCCGTTCCGGCGACCGGTTTCTCGATCGGTGTGTCGCGCCTTCTTTCGGCGCTCCAGATGATCAAGAGCCCCATCGTCTCCGGCTCTCAGACACCTGGCCCGGTGGTGGTACTGGTGATGGACAAGGACCAGATCGCCGCCTACCAGCGCATGGTCTCGACGCTCCGCCAGGCCGGCATCCGCTCCGAGCTTTATCTCGGCTCCTCGGGCATGAAGGCGCAGATGAAATACGCGGATCGGCGCCAGAGCCCCTGCGTCATCATCCAGGGTTCCAACGAGCGCGAGCGCGGCGAAATCGAGATCAAGGATCTGATCGAGGGCGCCAAGGCGGCGGCGGCCATTTCCTCCAACGAGGAATGGAAAGCCTCCCGTCCGGCCCAGTTCTCGGTGGCGGAAGGCAAGCTTGTCGAAGCCGTGCGCGAGGTCTTGGCGCGGCATTTCGCTTAAGTCTTCAGCGGGAACTCCTCTGCTTCTCTCCGGGTTGTCTGCAAAAGCTTGACTATCAGGAGACGACGATGGCGAAGGCCAAAGACAAGAAGGCTAAGAAGAGCACGGGTACGAAGCTGGCGAAGACCGCCAAGAAATCGGGCCTGATGGATCTGGTCAACTCGGAACTCGGCCGCGAAATCCTGGCCGATGCGCTGATTGCCGCAGCAGGCGCGGCCGCTGCCGCCCTCACCAAGACCCGCGCCGCCAGGAAGGTTGGCGCGGCTGCGGCCAATACCGGCTCTCAAGGCGCCGACCTGACCCAGACCGCCGCTGGCGCAGTCGCCGGCGTCGTCACGGAAGCCGCCCGCCATTTCCTGCCGGCAGGCCTGCTCGGCGAGGATGAGGCTTCCAAGGGCGGCAAGGCCGAGCCGAAGAAGGTGAAGTACGTCAATCGCTCCAGCGACCACAGCAAGCGCAAGACCGCCAAGGCCAAGAGCGATACGGCCAGCAAGTAGTCATTCCAAAACCGCTGTCATCCCGGACGGCAAAGCCGATCCGGGATGCCACTAACCCAGCCCTCCGTTCACCCTTCCCGTCGAAAACGGTCGCCTTCCCGGTCGGGCATTGCTAGAGAGCATGCGAACGAAGGGGATTTGGGACGTCGTGACGGAGACGGATGCTATTGTCGCGCTGATCGCGCTTTTCGAGCGCGAGGGCTATGCGCGGGTTGAGCCGCAGGTTCTGCAGCCGGCCGATGTGTTCATCGACCTGTCGGGCGAGGACATTCGGCGGCGCATGTTCGTGACGCAGGATGCCGCGGGCCAGGAGCTGTGCCTCAGGCCCGAGTATACCATTCCCGTCTGCCTCCAGCATCTGAGCTCTCATGGCGCAAGACCCTCCGGCTATTCCTATGGCGGCCCAGTTTTCCGCATGCGCCCCGGCGAGAGCGGTGAGTTTCTTCAGGCGGGTCTCGAATCCATCGGACGTGGCGATGCCTCGGCGGCGGATGCCGAGATCCTCGGCCTTGCCCTCGACGGCCTCGCCCAGATCGGCAGCCCCGCCGCGAGCGTGAAGCTAGGCGACATGGGGCTGCTCCATGCCCTCATCGATGCCCTTGGCATCGCGCCTGCCGCCAAGCGTCGGGTGATCCGCGCCATCGTCTCGGGCCAGGGACTCGCGAGCCTCGCCGAGTCTGACAATCCGAGCGCCCAGGAACATGCGGGCCTGCTTGCCGCCATCGAAGGACAGGCGCCCCAGGCAGCAAAGGCTTTCGTCGAAGACATTCTCTCCATTGCCGGCATCGCCAGCGTGGGTGGCCGCAGCGCGGGCGAGATCGCCGAGCGCTTCCTGGCCCGCGCCGCCAACCGCACGGGCTTGGCCGACGAGGCGCGACAGGTTCTGGAGCGCTATCTCACCATCACGGGCGATCCCGATCACGCCGCCTATGCGATCCGGGCGCTCGCCCGCGAGGCAGGCCTCGATCTCGGCACCGCCATTG
The DNA here is from genome assembly GCF_054049475.1 of Microvirga sp. P5_D2. Classification (NCBI taxonomy): domain Bacteria; kingdom Pseudomonadati; phylum Pseudomonadota; class Alphaproteobacteria; order Hyphomicrobiales; family Methylobacteriaceae; genus Microvirga; species Microvirga sp. P5_D2. Next base: position 16,599 of record NZ_JBFUMH010000060.1, read on the forward strand.
GCGCCTTCGAGGAGCGCACCGGCTTCATGGCGGCGCGGGGCCTCGATGTGAGCGCCTTCGCCTTCTCCGCCGCGTTTGCCCGCAATCTCGACTATTATACCGTCTTCATCTTCGAGGTGCAGGATCAGCACCGCAGCGACGGCAAGCCCATCGTGGGCGGCGGGCGCTATGACAGGCTGCTCGAACACCTGGGAGCCGACACCACGATCCCCGCAGTCGGGTGCTCGTTCTGGCTCGACCGTATCGTGGGGAGACCCTGATGTCCGATTCCCCTCTTATCCTGGCGGTGCCCTCCAAGGGCCGCCTGCAGGAGAACGCGGCCGCGTTCTTCGCCCGCGCCGGCCTCGTTTTCACGCAGTCGCGCGGGGCGCGCGATTATCGCGGCACGCTCAAGGGCGTGCCGAACGTGGAAGTGGCCTTCCTCTCGGCCTCCGAGATCGTGAACCAGCTCGCGACCGGCACAGCCCATCTCGGCATCACCGGCGAGGACCTGATCCGCGAGCAGATTCCCGATGCCGACGAGGCCGTGGAGCTTCTGACGCCGCTCGGCTTCGGCAACGCCAATGTGGTGGTTGCCGTGCCGCAGGCCTGGATCGACGTGCGCAACATGGCCGATCTCGATGAGGTCGCGGCCGATCTTCGCGCCCGCCACGGGCAGAAGATGCGGGTGGCCACGAAATACGTGAACCTGACCCGCCGCTTCTTCGCGGAAAAGGGCATCGCCGATTATCGCATCGTGGAAAGCCTCGGCGCGACCGAAGGCGCCCCGGGTGCAGGCTCCGCCGAGCTGATCGTGGACATCACCACGACCGGCGCGACGCTCTCCGCCAATGCGCTCAAGATCCTCGACGATGGGGTGATGTTGCGCTCCGAGGCCAATCTCGTGGCTTCCGCCCGCGCGCCCTGGACGGACGCCACCCGAGCTGCGGCGACCGCCGTGCTGACGCGGATCGCCGCCGAGGAAGAGGCCCGCACGAGCCGCGAGATTCGCGCCGCCCTCGACCCGGCTCGCGCCCAGGCGCTGGCATCCCTCGTGCAGAGCTTCGGGGCCGCCCAGCCTTACGGCAATGCGCTCGGTCGCGAAATCGTGCTCCATTGCCGGGCCGGCTCGGTGTTCGAAATCGTGGCCGCGCTGCGGGAGATCGGGGCGCAGGACATCACGGTGCGCGCCTTCGATTATCTGTTCCGGCCGACCAATGCCCTTACCGAGCGGCTTTTGCGGCGGATCGGCTGAAGACACGACACCTGTTAGCCTTCATCAAAGCTTCAGCTTGCTTATGTTGAACAAGAGGCGATAGGACGAAATCACCACAGCATCGGACCCAAAAGTGGACTTGCACTTTTGGGATCCGTCCGATGCTTTCTTCTTAGATTAGAGCATCGTTCTTGCGGAAAACCGGATCCACTTTTCCGCACGATGCTCTAGGGCGTTGCCTCCACGGCCAAGGCCTCTTATGGTTCCGGCGTTTTTAGACGATGAAGAGGTTCCGATGAACGCGCTTCGACTTGCGACAATCCTGGCGGCTCTCGCCACTGTTTCCGTGGCTCATGCGCAGACGGCAGCGACACTCGGCCGTCCCGCCGGCCCGACCCGGCAGGTGGACCCCAAGGTTCCGCAGCCCCTGGAGCGGGACAAGATCTTCCCCCTCGGCTCGTCCTGGACGGCGGTCAGCCTGAACGGCAAGCCCTTCGGCGGTGAACGCCCGAGCTTCAAGCTCGACACCCAGCTGCGCGCCACGGGCTTTTCCGGCTGTAACACCTATTCCACCACCGCCTACCCTCTGCGGGAACAAGGCATGGCCGTCGCGCCCTTCGCCTTGACGAAGAAGACCTGCGACAAGGCCGTAATGGCCCTCGAGCAAGCCTTCCTCACGGCACTTCGCACCTCCGGCAAATGGGATATCCAGGGCCAGACCCTGACCATCAAAAGCCAGAGCGGCGAGTTGCGCTTCGAGCGCGTGCTGTAAGCATTCGGGTTTATGAATATGGAAGGGCCGGCAGAAATGCCGGCCCTTTTTCGTTCGCTCCCGAAGAAGCGTCATCCCGGACGAAGCTTAGCGAAGATCCGGGATCGTTCGACAAGAACAGCGCTTTATCCTGAACACGATCCCAATCGGCTCATGCCGTCCGGGATGACACGCCAATTACTCCGCCGGCTGCGGCTCCATCATGTCCACAGGGGTCGAGAGGCCACTCTCTCCCCGCTTCAGGTCGATGCGCCGGTCGTGATAGCCCAGCAGGGTCGAGCGATGGCCGATGGACACGACGGTGGTCTCCGGCAGCCTCTTCCTGATGATCTCGTAGATCTCGGCCTCGGTCGGCTCGTCGAGGGCGGCGGTCGCCTCGTCGAGGAACAGCCAGTCGGGCCTCGCCAGAAGCGCACGCGCGACCGCAAGGCGCTGCTGCTCGCCGAGCGACAGGGTCTGTCCCCAGGCACGCTCCTCATCGAGCCTGTCGGCGATCTGCGGCAGCTTGGCGATCCGTAGGGCCTCGGCAATCTCCTGGTCGCTATAGGTGTCGACTCTGCCGGGATAGGTCACGGCATCGCGGAGCGTGCCGATGGGAATGTAGGGGCGCTGCGGCAGGAGCATCATGCTCTGCCCTTCCGGCACCAGAACCTCGCCCTCGCCGAACGGCCAGATGCCTGCGATAGCGCGGAAGAGCGTGGACTTGCCGGAGCCCGACGGGCCGGTCATCAGCGTGCGCTCGCCCGGACGGAAGGAAAGGCCGTTAGCATGCATGAGAGCGGTGCCATCGGGCAGCCGTACGTTCAGGTTCTTCAGGCGCAGCTCCCCACCCGGCGCAGGCGTGACCGCCAGCTTGCTCTCACCGCCGACACGCTGCGCGGAGGCGATTGCTCCCTCGAAGGTGGTCAGACGGTCGAGCACGGCTTTATAGTCGGCAAGTGTGGTGTAGATCTGAATGAAATAGGTGAGTGCAGACGTGACCTGTGAGAAAGCTCCGTTGACCTGCTGCATCTGTCCAAGCGTGATCTTACCGGCAAAATAATACGGAGCGGTCAGGATGTAAGGCACAACCACGTTGGCTTGAAAGTAAGCTGCCGTGAAGGTGTTCAGCTTCATGATCCGAAGCGCGATCCGCATGTAGTTATCGACGATCTGAGCGAAGCGGTGAGACAGGTTTTCCTTCTCGGCAGCTTCACCGGAAAGAATTGCAATCTGTTCAGGATATTCACGCAGCCGCGCAAGTGAAAAGCGATAGTTGGCCTCCACTCTTTCCTGCTCGAAGTTGAGACCGATCAGGGGCCGTCCGATCAGATGGGTGATCYAGGTGCCGAGGATCGCATAGCCAGCGCATACCCAGACAAGCAGACCCGGCACTTCGTAACTGGTTCCTGGAAACGTGAAGCCTGCAGAGATGGTCCATAGAATGGCCACGAATGAGACAAGCGTAGCTGCTTGGTTCATGAGACCGATTGAAAGAGAGTAAGTGCTGTCAACGTATTTGCGCAGATCTTCCGAGATGCGTTGATCAGGGTTATCCGCACCCTGGCTTGTCAACTGCATCCTGTAATGCGCCCCGTCTCCCAGCCATTCACCGACATAGTAGGTGTTCAGAAATGAACGCCAGCGAATGGTCAGCACATACTGGAGCAAAATATCGATAAGGGCGACAGTCACGAAGACTGCAGCTAAAGGCGTGAAGATCACAAAAAGCTGATACCAGAAGGCTGTGGCATCTTTATCCTGGATCGCATTGAACATGTCGCGAGAGAAGAAACTCAAGCGAACATTGAGTGCGACCTGCGCAAGATTGAGAGCAATCAGGGTTCCGACGATCCACGTACCGATGGTGCCCTCGCGCGCTCGCACAAGACCTAGGAAGGGAATGCGAATGACGCTGTCGGCCTGAGAGTCGAGATAGCGATCCGCGATGCGGCAGATCGTGCGGACCACGGGCACGTAGGACAGGCCGTAGATGATCGCGCCGAAGGCCGTGGCGCCGAGCGCCGACGAGGGCGGCGGCACGTAGCCGGTGTAATCCCCCGTGATCAGCCCCAGGACCGCGCCGAGCACGAGGACGACCAGCACGAGATGCGTGGCTGTCAGCATCACCAGGAAGATGCGGAGAAACTTCGGGATGGTGCGCCCGATGTAAAGGATGCCAGCCAGCGCGAGGGTGGAAAGCGGCAGGTAGAACGGAACCTGGAGGCCTTCGGAAAGGGAACCAGCCAGAACCCCCAAGCCCACTAGTGCCAGGGCAATGCTCGCCTTGATCATTCTTTTCTCCTGCCGGAATGCCTTATCCGGTTGCATAGGAACATAAAGCAGCCCGATCAACTGCTCTCATGGCGAAAGAAAGGTGAAATCTCCGCGAGCGTCCGGCGGAGGCGGTTTATGTTGTCGCGCCGGTGGGCTAAAGAGCATTCCCTTGCGGGATGTCCGTTCTTCAGAACATACGATCCTGTTTATAGAACATTTCAGTTGACATAGAGAACGTCGTGTCCCATGTGTCAATGCTACACCCTGAGACCCTGAAGGCGAACTTATGAACGCCCCTCTTGGATATTTCGGCGACCTGCCGACGCAACGTCTGATCCCGGCGGAACCGATCATTCGGCTGGAGCAGATTTCGAAGACCTTTCCGGGCCGGGACGGGCAGCCGGTCACCGCTTTGCGCGAGGTCGACCTCGCCGTGCAGCAGGGCTCGATCCTGGGTGTCATCGGCCGTTCGGGCGCCGGCAAGTCCACCCTGATCCGCCTCGTGAACGGGCTGGAGAAGCCCACCGCCGGTAAGGTGATCGTGGACGGCGCGAATATCGCCGCGCTGCCGGAAGGGGCGCTTCGCCATGCGCGCCGCTCCATCGGCATGATCTTCCAGCACTTCAACCTGCTCTCCTCCCGCACGGCGGCGCAGAACATTGCGCTGCCCCTCGAAGTTGCCGGTTTCGACAAGGCCGACATCAAGGCGCGGGTCGATGAGCTGCTGGCGCTCGTGGGCCTGACGGACAAGCGCAACCGCTATCCGTCGGAATTGTCCGGCGGCCAGAAGCAGCGCGTCGGCATCGCSCGYGCGCTCGCCACGAAGCCGAAGGTGCTGCTCTCSGACGAGGCGACCTCCGCGCTCGACCCCGAGACCACGCGCTCCATTCTCGACCTGCTTGCGAAGATCAACGACGAGCTCGGCCTCACCATCCTGCTCATCACCCACGAGATGTCGGTGATCCGCAACATCGCGCGCGAAGTCGCCGTGATCGAAGGCGGACGCATCGTCGAGCAAGGCGATGTGTTCGAGGTCTTCACGCGGCCGCAGCATGAAGTGACGCGCTCCTTCCTCGGCGACGAGGCGGGTCGCGCGCTGCCGCCATACGTGGAGAAGCGCCTCACCTCCGCGGTGTCGCCGAACAGCCAAGCGGTAATCCGCATCGGCTTCCGCGGCCCTCACGCGACGGACCCGGTACTCGCGCGACTTGCGCGCGATCTCGGCATCGAGGCGAACATTCTCTCCGGCGCGGTAGACGAAATCGCGGGCCGTCCGTTCGGCACCCTCGTCATCGGCGTGCCGGAGGCTGCTTCCCTAAAGACGCTCGAATTCCTGAAACAGCACGGTCTCGATACGGAGGTGCTCGGCCATGTCGCCTGAGATGATCCGCCTCATCGCCAATTCCACCGGCGAAACGCTCTACATGGTCGGCGTCGCGGCGCTGATTGCCACACTCCTCGGCCTGCCGCTCGGCGTGTTCCTTGCCACCAGCGGCAAGAACGAGCTGTTCGCGGCGCCCTGGGTCAACCGCGTGCTCGGCGTCGTCGTCAACGCCACCCGCTCGACGCCCTTCATCATTCTGGTGGTCGCGATCATTCCGTTCACGCGTCTGATCGCAGGCACCTCGATCGGCACCAACGCCGCTATCGTACCGCTAACCATTGCCGCGACGCCTTTCATCGCGCGTCTCATCGAGGGTGCGATCCGCGAAGTCGATCAGGGGCTCGTCGAAGCAGCGCGCGCCTTCGGTGCAACTCCGCTGCAGATCGTGCTGAAGGTTCTCATTCCCGAAGCCCTGCCCGGCATCGTGCTCGGCCTCACGCTCGCCATCGTCTCGCTCCTCGGCTTCTCGGCCATGGTCGGCGCGGTGGGCGGCGGCGGTCTCGGCGATCTCGGCATTCGCTACGGCTATCAGCGCTTCATGCCTGAAATGATGCTCGCTGTGGTGCTCGTGCTCATCGTGCTCGTGCAGGTGGTGCAGAGCATCGGTGATCGTCTCGCGCGTCACCTCAACAAGCGCATCCGCCACGGCTGATTTCTTTTCTTCTTAGGACACGTACAAGGAGTAACCTCATGTCCCTCAAGAAACTGGGCCTTGCCGCCCTCCTCTCGCTCGCCGCACTTCCGGCTGTTGCGCAGACGCAAACGGTTCGCATCGGCGCGACGCCCGGCCCGCACGCGCAGATCCTCGAAGCCGTGAAGCCGATTGCCGCCAAGAAGGGCCTCGACATCAAGATCATCGAGTTCTCCGACTACGTGGTGCCGAACGCGGCCCTCGCTTCGGGCGACATCGAGGCCAACTCGTTCCAGAACCAGCCCTACCTCGACAACCAGGTGGCCGACCGCGGCTTCAAGATCGAGAGCGTCGGGCTGACGGTGAACTTCCCGATCGGCGTCTACTCCAAGAAGCACAAGAGCCTCGAAGCCCTGCCGAACGGCGCGACGATCTCGATTCCGAACGATCCGACCAATGGCGGCCGCGCGCTACTGCTGCTGCAGGACAAGGGCCTCATCAAGCTGAAGGACAATGTCGGCTTCAAGCCCACCCCGATCGACATCACCGACAACCCGAAGAAGATCAAGTTCGTCGAGATCGAAGCCGCTCAGGGCCCCCGCGTGCTCGAGGACGTGGATGCATCCATCATCAACACCAACTATGCGACCGCGGGCGGCCTCGATCCGGTGAAGGATCCCATCACCCGTGAGAACCCGAAGGGTCCTTACGTGAACCTCATCGCCGTTCGCAGCGAAGACAAGAACAAGCCCTGGGTGAAGGCGCTCGTCGAGTCCTACCACACCCCCGAGGTGAAGCAGTTCATCGAAGAGAAGTTCAAGGGTTCCGTGCTCATCAGCTGGTAAGCCTGACGCATCGCGAAACAGAAAAGCCGGCCTTTGGGTCGGCTTTTTTGTGTTCACTTCATGCGCGATTCTTGCAGGCTCTCGCCCGCCTCTTTCCACTGCCCTGCCCGCTTGGCCTTCACCGCATCGAGCAGCGTCCAAGCGGCGTTGCGCACTTCGTCCTGAATATCGGTGTCGCGGTCGAGTTCCTCGTGACTCGTGGCGTAGGGCTTCCAGTAGCCGATATAGCGATCAAGCTCCGCGAGATTGCCGGCGGGCGAGAGCTCCAGAGCGCGCAACCAATCCGACAGGCTGCGGCGCACACCTTCCGCGCCCTCCGTATCTCCGTGAACAATGACGGAGAACAATCTGCCCGAGAGATGCTTCGGGTAATCCCAGCCTTTCAGTTCCAGTTCCTTAGCCTGATCGACCTTCTTGCCGTGCGTGGACGTGGGGTCGGGATTGCCGCCATCGGCGCAGACGAGACGGTCCATCATCAGCTTGAGCGGCGACGAGACCTGATACCAGTTCACCGGCGTGACGATCATGATGCCGTGCGCTACGACCCATTTGGGATAGATATCGTTCATCCAGTCATGGGTCTGGCCGAGCGAGAAATTGGGATAGCAGGAACAGGGCCAGTGGCACAAAGCCGCCGCCGTCGAGAAGCAGGCTTTGCATGGGTGGATATGGCGGCCATATTCCGATGTGAGGCGGCTGAGTTCGAGAACCTCGACCTCCACATTCTCTGCGCTACTCAGAACCTGCTGCGCAATTTCAGTGAGGCGATAGCTCTTCGACATCTCGCCGGGGCATGTGTGCTCGCTGCGCAATGAGGCCACGATCAACAGGAAGCGCGCAGGGCCGCTGCCGTCCTCATGCTTCTTCTGCGCTTCATCGATGGCCGCTTTCGCGGCGATCCAATCCACCGAGAGATCGTAATCCGGGTCGGCGAAGCCGGGGCCTGCTTTGCGCGTATGCGGACTTTTGCGATGATTGCTGTAGGCATCCCAGGCCGCATCCGCGATGCGCTGGAGTTCGCCGCTCATCGGATCGAAGGCGGGGTCTTGAAACTGCTGCAGATAGCGCCTGCGGAACTCGGCCTCATCGAGCGTGGGGTCGGGCGTGCCTGTCCGTGCTTTCGGAATCGACAAGTGACACTCCCCTCGCAGAACGTAACAATACTAAGCTCGGAACGTCTCTGACGCTTGGCCGGTTCCGCCTTTCCGAAAATCGCCGCTTCACGGTTGGTTTATAGCTGAGCCGTTCCTACCTATGGTGGACCAAATTTTTCTCCCACAGGAGCAGCCTATGCCGACGACACCGACCATCCGCTTGAACGATAACCGCTCGATGCCACAGCTCGGCTATGGCGTATGGCGGGTTTCGAACGATGAGGCGGCGACCAGCGTGGGCGAGGCGTTGAGGGCCGGATACCGCTCCATCGACACCGCATCGATCTACGAGAACGAGGAAGGCGTCGGCAAGGCCATTGCCGCCGCATCCATTCCACGTGACGAACTCTTCATCACCACCAAGCTCTGGAACGACAGCCACAGCGTCGATGCCGCGCTCAAAGCTTTTGACGAGAGCCTTGCGCGCTTGCGCCTCGACTTCGTGGATCTCTACCTGATCCATTGGCCCGTCGCCGGCAGCGAGGCCTATGTCGATGCATGGCGTGCGCTGATCCGCCTGCGGGAAGAAGGGCGCGCGAAGTCCATCGGGGTCTCGAACTTCAACATTCCGCATCTGCAACGGCTTATCAGCGAGACCGGCGTCACGCCCTCCATCAACCAGATCGAGCTGCACCCCCGCTTTCAGCAGCGTGAACTGCGCGAGTTCCACAATACCAACGATATCGCGACGGAATCCTGGGCGCCGCTCGGGCAGGGATCATTGGTGACGAACGAGGAGCTTGCCACGATTGGTCGCAAATACGGCAAGACGCCGGCTCAGGTGATCCTGCGCTGGCACCTGGAGCATAATCTGATCGCCATTCCGAAATCCGTAACGCCCTCGCGCATCCGCGAGAATCTCGACGTGTTCGATTTCAGGCTCGACGCAGAAGATATGCGCATTATCGAGCGCATGGACGACACGGGCGGACGCGTCGGCCCTGATCCTTCTGTCTTTGGCTGATCGCTGGAATGAGAAGGGCTACAGGCGGCCCCTCGCCGCGTCGGCTGTAGCCTCGAACTGCTTGTAGATGTTCTCCGCAATCGGCAGCAGCTGCGCGCGGTTCTCTTTCGCGGACACCACATAGGATAGACCGTTATCGATCCAAAGGAAGGCGGAGATGCCCTGCTCCTCCTCGAAGCGGAACGCGGTCTGCGTTTCTGAACTGTCGGAGCGCACATAGATCGTCAGACGATTGCCGCCTATGTTTTCATACATGAATTGCGCCGCCGCCTCGCCGCCCGACGGGAGAAGCCTGCCGCCGATGAGCTTATAGCCTTGCGCGTTGAGGTTCGGCGCCGTCAGCGGTTTTCCCACACGTCGCGACAGCCATTGCACGAGATGTGCCTCCTGATCGGCGGACACTTCGACCGGGTGCAGCCGCTCGCTCACATAGATGCGGTGAGCCGCAATGGCGTTCTCCGTAACGTTCGCCTCCTCAACCTGCCTAGCGAACCACCATGAACTACCTGCAGTACCCAAGACGCCACCCACGACAAGCCACGCGATAGCGGCGGCAATCGCTGAGCGATTGATGCGTGATGTGCGGCGCGGAGTGGCCATGAGATTRGAAACACGCAGACGCGCGGGGATCGGCTCCTGAGCCTTGAACGCCAGTCGAGCGCGCAAGGCCTCGCGCTGCTCGATCTCGCGTTCGACCTGTGATGCCAAAGCCGGATTGGACGCGAGGAAGGTCTTCACGGTTTCAAGCCGCGCGAAGCTAAGCCTGCCGTCAATGAGTGCCTGCAGATCGTCCTCTCCGATGGGTCCGTCGCCCGTCACTTCACCCTCCTCAACGTGGGAATGCGTCCACCCTCCATGAATTCTCTCAAATGCTTACGTGCGCGGCTGAGCCGCGACATCACCGTGCCGAGCGGCACATCGAGAACCTGCGCCGCCTGCTCGTAGGAAAAATCCTCGACGCCGACGAGGAGCAGAACCGAGCGCTGATCTTCCGACAGCACGTCGAGCCCTGTCAGCAGATCGCGCATACCCACATGGCCGTCCGATGCTTCGCCCGATGCGGGCACAGTGTCCAGCGCCTCGACACCCACCTGCGTTCCGCGCCCTTTTCGGCGGCGCAGACCATCGATGAAGAGATTGCGCTGGATCGCGAAGAGCCATGCCCTCAGGTCGCCTTCGCGGTGGCGCTGGTTCCAATAGCGGATCGCCTTTTCCAGCGTGTCCTGAACGAGATCGTCGGCCGCCTCGTTGTCGCGCAGCAGCGCCCAGGCATAGCGGCGCAAGCCCGGTATCTGCGGCTCGAGAAGGGATGCGATCTCGTCCAAGCTCAAACTTTCACCCAACCGGGATCATTGAACGACGAACATGCGCCGTCAGCAAGCCTTATGGGGCCGCGATATGCCAGGTATTATTGGCCACGCCCTCGCCGGTCGCATCGCCGGGCTTGGTGTCCTTGACCCAGGTGTAGAGCGGCTTGCCCTTGTAGGCCCATTGCTTGGCCCCATCGTCGCGGGTGATGACGCTCCAATTGCCGGACGCGGCCGCGTTGGCAGCGGCCATGAGCGGAGGCCAGTTCTGGGCGCATTGGCCGCTGCAGGCCGATTTGCCCGTGCTGTCCTTGTCGAAGATGTAGAGCGTCATGCCCTTGGCATCGACCAGGGATTTGCCCTTGCTGGTGTCTGCTACCTTGGCGGGGGCCATTTGCGCAAGCGCGCCGGTGGCGGCCACGAGAAAGCCGGCCAGAATGGCGGAGCGGGAAAGCAGCTTCATGGATGTGTCCTCCTTGGGACCATGATTGATCACGATCTTAAAGACACGCCCCCGAGATGGTTTATTCCATGCTTGTGAGAAAATATGTCAGCGCCCGGTTGGGTTGAAACCGCCCGACTCGTCGATGGGCTCACGCAGCTCGATCCTGTGGCGGCCGTTGTCGCGGATCTGCGCCGTGCGATAAGTGCCCTCGATATCGTCCTGCGGCATCTGCAGGATGTCCACGCCGGCTTTGCTGAGACGCTCGATCTCCTCATCCACATCGGGAACGATCAGGCTGATGACCGGCACGGGCGTGACCGCAACACCACCCGTGGCATGCGGCTCCTGCAGCGGAGGCGCAATGTGATCCACCTCCGTCACCTCGATGAGGGCGCCTGCTCTTTCAAGAACTGCCGTCCGTCCCGGCACGAAGCTCTGCGTGGCAATCAGGCGGAAGCCGAGCTTGTCCTGGTACCACTTCACGCTCTCGTCGAAATCGGGGGTGCGGATCGCAACCGAGCTTGGTCGTCGCTCGGACGATGACTGCGCCTGAACAGGCAGGATTGCACCGATCAGCAAGGCGGCCGGCGACATGGCCATGAATGCGCCCATCATGGTGTATCGCAATAACTGAGAAGAAGCGCAGGCTTTCACCATTCGTCCCTCGTAGGGATAAACCGGAACTTAGCCGCCTTCTCATGAACGCAGATCAGGGCAAATCGTTCTTGTGCTGCATGAGCTTGAGCAGCAAAGCCGCGAGCTGCCCGGCTTCGGCCTCCGTCAACGGACCGCCGATGAAGCGGTTGATGGCGGGGCCGTAGACGCTCCACATGCGCTTTTGGAGCGCCCTGCCCTCCGCCGTGATCTCGACAAGCTGCCGCCGCTTGTCACCGGGAAAGGGAATGCGGCGGACAAGTCCCTCTGCCTCCATGCGGTCGAGATGCCGGGAGAGGTTGTACTGCTCGAACAGCACCGTCTCCTCGATCTCTTTTGGGGAAGAGCAGCCATCCGGCCGGCGTTTGAGATGCAGAAGGACGTCGTACCAGGAGAGCGAGGGGAAGCCTGCCGCCTTCATCTCCGCCTCGATGCGCCCCACAACCGCCTTTTCCGCCCTGATCAGACGAACCCAGGCATCCGTGACTGCATCCGACGGTTCCTGCAGCTTTTGCATCACGGCAAACACTCTCCTGTTTCAATGCAATTGCATCATGTTTGACATTTCCATGCAAGTGCATGCATATTCATATGCACTTGCATGGAGTTTTCCGAGGCCGCAGACGAAGCTATCGAGCGCCGATGCCGCGCTGACGCCTGCTCTGTAAAACTCTCCACCTCGAAAGGAACGATCCGATGAAGCTCTACTACTCCCCCGGCGCCTGCTCTCTCGCCCCGCACATCGTTGCCCGTGAAGCCGGCCTTCCGATCTCCCTCGAAAAGGTGGACCTGTCGAAGCACCTCACGGAGACGGGCGAGAACTACCGCGCCATCAACCCGAAAGGCTACGTGCCGGCCATGACCATCGAGGACGGCTCCCTGCTCACCGAGGCTGCCGCGATCATCCAGTATCTTGCGGACCAGAAGCCTGCATCGGGCCTTGCTCCCGCCCACGGCACGACTGAGCGCTACCGCCTCATCGAGTGGATCACCTTCATCAGCTCCGAGATCCACAAGGGCTTCGGCCCGCTCTGGAACCCCGCCACGCCGGATGCCATGAAGGCCGCTACGAAGGAGCGCCTTGCCACCCGCTTCGCCTATCTGGACGAGGTTCTCGGCAAGCATCCCTACCTGACGGGCGAGACCTTCACGGTCGCCGACGCCTATCTCTTCACGGTCGTGAACTGGACCAACTTCCACGCCATCGACATTTCGTCCTTCAAGAACCTCGCAGCCTTCCAGGCCCGCGTGGCCGCACGTCCGAAGGTGCAGGAAGCGCTCGCTGCCGAAGGTCTGCTGAAGCAGGCGGCTTAAAGAGAGCCATAGCC
>NZ_JBFUMH010000061.1:0-28307 GCF_054049475.1 Microvirga sp. P5_D2
CCTGGCGGTCCGGTGCCGGCGAGCCGGTGTCCCGGGTTCGCCGCACCAGCCTGATGGCGAAGCTCTCGCTGACGGCAAAGTGCCCTGCCGCCGCCCGGCAGGAATGGCCCGCCTCGACAAAGTCGGACACCCGCACCCGAAGATCGAGAGAATAGCAGTGACCCATGATCCACCTCCCGTTCCAGCAAGTGAATCACAGATCGCACCAGGCCAAAACCCAGGAGTCGAATTTCCAGTCCGATGCTTTAGGTCGGTAATTCCACTCCGGAAGAAACTTGCCTTCAGCTTGCCCGGATTGGTTTCGGTGCCTCTTCCAAGGGCCCGGAAGATCGAATTGTCGAGCAGAAGTGTGTCGTCCCTGACGTTGAAGTCCAGGATCCGATCAAAAGACGTCCGCGTCACGCGGTCGTCGATGCGGAAGAAGTCCTTGCCAGCCCCCCCGCGGAGATCGTCACGACCGACCCCACCATCAAGCAGATCGTTTCCGCCTAAGCCGAACAACACGTCACGGCCGCTGCCGCCCACGATGGTGTTGGCGGATTCGGAGCCGCCCAGCCGTACGTTCGCATTCGTGTCGGAGATGAGGAACTCCACCTCGGCCGCCGCCGCGAGCGAATAGCTGGTCGAGACGCGCAGCGTGTCGATGCCACCGCCAGCAGCTTCAGTGACCACGTCGAGCGCGTTGTCGACGAAGTAGGTATCGTTGCCGAGACCGCCTGTCATCGTGTCCACGCCGGCACCTCCGTTGAGGATATTGGCGCCGCTGTTGCCGGTGAGCAGGTTGCTTACCGCATTACCGGTGAGGTTGGCGGCACCCGTGCCGCCCGCCGTCGCATTCTCGAGGCCAGCCGCCAGGGTGTAGCTCGCCAGGAACGACACGACCGTATCCACACCGTCACTGTCGACAATCACGTCGCCGGCATTGTCGATCGTATAGGTGTCGTTGCCGGCGCCGCCATCCAGGCGGTCTGCGCCCGCGCCGCCATCGAGGGTGTCGTTGCCCACGCCGCCGACGAGTTCATTGATGCCAGCGTTGCCGATCAGGCTGTTGTTGCCTGCATTGCCAGTGGCGTTGATGTTGGCGGTACCGGTGAGAACGATATTCTCGAGGTTGGCTTGCGTTGCAATGGAATAGGTGATCGACGCCTGGACAGTGTCTGTACCCGCGCCGGCGGCTTCCGTGATCGCATCACCGGCAACATCCACCACATAGGTGTCGTTACCGACGCCGCCAGCCATGTCATCGGCACCGGTGCCGCCGTCGAGGAAGTCATTGCCCTCTCCGCCGACCAGATCGTCACCGCCGCCGCCGCCGAATAGGAAGTCGTTGCCGCTTAAGCCATCCAGAATGTTGGCTTCGCTATTGCCCGTGATCGTATTGTCCAGCGCATTGCCGGTGCCATCGAGCGCCGCACCGAGCAGGACGAGATTTTCGACGAACGCTGCGCCCGCCGTTGTCATGGCGAAGCTCACGGTCGAGCGAACCGTGTCGGTACCGCCATTGGCCAGTTCGGTTACGACATCGCCGGCATCGTCGATGACATAGGTGTCGTTACCAGCACCGCCGGCGAGTGTATCGGCGCCGACGCCGCCGTTCAAGATGTTGTCAAAGGAGTTGCCCGTGATCGTGTTTGCGTCAGCATTACCCAGGACGTTGAATGCTCCATCGGTCTCCGCGAGAGTGAATGTCGTGTCACCAGCGTCCAGGATTACCAGACGGAATTCGTCGTATCTTGTAGGCATTTTGGTATCTCCAAGCCCCTACCGTTACGTATCCCTGAAGCCCCTTATTTGTTATATTGGTACATTCAGGAACTGCTATAACGTGTGAAGATGATCATTGGTTCCATCATCACGTTTCAAAAAAGACTGCGCAATTTAATTACAATAATCTGCATGGCTCAGGCTGGAGAAACCTTCTTTGCCTCTCGCCTCCGGCAACGCTTGTCGTTATGGTGCGGCCACGTTTCGGAGCCCTCTATGTCGTCCAGCCTGACCTTTCCCCGCGCCGCCCTGGTTTGCGGCCTTATTGTTCTCGGCCTCTCCGCCTGTGGCCGCCGTGGCGCGCTTGAGCCGCCTCCGGGCTCGGCCGGGGCGCAGGCACAGCCGGAAGCCGCCGAGCAGTCGACCCTGCCCTCCCCTGTCGGCACGCCGCGCTCGAAACCGTCCCGCGGCTATACGGTGCCCAACAAGCCGTTTATCCTCGATCCGCTGCTCTGATCCTCGTCCTGCCGCGGTTTTTGGCGGCGGACCGGATGCATTTCGCCCAAAATACTAGGCTGCCCGATGCACCATTTTGCCTATCGTGACGGTGTCCTCCATGCGGAGGACACCAGCCTGCGCCGCCTCGCGGACGAGGTGGGAACGCCCTTCTATTGCTATTCCTCCGCCACCTTCGAGCGCCATTACCGCGTCTTCGCTGAGGCCTTCGCGGATACGGATGCGCTCGTCTGCTACGCCATGAAGGCGAATTCGAACCAGGCCGTGCTCAGGACCCTGGGCAATCTCGGGGCGGGCATGGACATCGTCTCCGAGGGAGAGCTGCGCCGGGCGCTGGCCGCCGGCGTTCCCGGAGAGCGGGTGGTATTCTCCGGGGTCGGCAAGACGAAGGCCGAAATGGCCTTCGCCATCGACAGCGGCATCCTCTGCTTCAACGTGGAATCCGAGCCGGAGCTGGAAGCTCTCTCGGAAGTGGCCCTGTCCAAGGGCACTCGCGCCCCGGTCTCGATCCGCATCAATCCGGATGTGGACGCCAAGACCCACAAGAAGATTTCCACCGGCAAGTCCGAGAACAAGTTCGGCATTCCCATCGCCCGCGCCCGCGAGGTCTACGCGCGCGCCGCGTCCCTCAAGGGGATCGCCGTCACCGGCGTCGATATGCATATCGGCAGCCAGATCACGGACCTTTCGCCCTTCGACAATGCCACCGCGCTTCTCGCCGAACTCGCCCGCGACCTCATGGCGGACGGCCACAAGCTCCATCACATCGACCTCGGCGGCGGCCTCGGCGTGCCCTATCGCGAGGATAACGATCCGCCGCCGGACCCGCAGGCCTATGCGGCGATCATCAAGCGCCACACCAAGGATCTCGGCCTCAAGCTGGTCTTCGAGATGGGCCGCCTGATCGCCGGCAATGCGGGCGTTCTCGTCGCCAAGGTCATCTATGTGAAGGAAGGCGCCGACAGGACCTTCGTGATCGTTGATGCGGCCATGAACGACCTGATCCGCCCCACCCTTTACGAGGCGCACCACGATCTTAAAGTGGTCGCGGAGCCCTCTCCCGATGCGCCGCGCATGGTGGCGGACGTGGTCGGCCCGGTCTGCGAGACCGGCGACTATCTGGCCCTGTCCCGCGACATGCCCGCCGTGAAGCCCGGCGACCTCATCGCCTTCATGACCACGGGCGCCTATGGCGCCGTGCAGGCCAACACCTACAACACACGGCCCCTCGTGCCGGAGGTGCTGGTCAAGGGCGCGGATCATGCGGTGGTGCGGCCCCGACCCTCTTACGAGGAACTGATCGGTCTCGACCGCGTCCCCTCCTGGCTCGTTTGAGCGTCTTCCCGGCCCCGTCCTGACAGACATGTGAACTCCGGGAAGGCTCAAAATCCGCCCATAGGCATTCTGTGCCCATTTGACCGCTGGCCATCCGGGTATCCCGTGCTAGCTTTCCCTTGGGGGCGTTAGCACAGATCCGTGCTGCGGAGACTTTTGGCATGAGCGAAGGCCCGAACCCGTCGCCTGCGCAGAGCAACCTGAGCACAAGGTTCGGGAGGCTGGTCACGCATGCGCGCTGGTCCCTCTGGTGGGAGGACGCTTGGCCTCGCCTGTGGCTGCCCTTCGCCATCGTCTTAGCTTTCCTCACCCTGTCCTGGTTCGGCCTCTGGCTCGATGCCTCTCCGCTCTGGCGCGGCATCGGCATCGCCCTTTTCGCGGCTGCCTTCCTGATTTCCCTCTGGCCCCTCGTGCGGCTCCGCATGCCGAGCCGGACCCGCGCTCTCGACCGGCTCGACCGCGATACGGGCCTGACACACGGCCCCGCCCGGGCGCTCGACGATTCCCTGGCGCTGGGCTCGACTGACCCCGGCACACGGGCCCTGTGGTCGCTTCACCGCAGGCGAGCCGAGGAAGCGGTCGGCCGGATGCGCGTCTCCGTGCCCAACCCCGACATGCCGCGCCGGGACCGCTATGCCCTGCGCGCCGCCGGCATTCTCGCCTTGGTGACGAGCGCCTTCGTGGCCGGTCCCGAGATCGGCTCTCGGCTTGCGGCCGCCTTCGACTGGCGCAATGTGCAGGCGGCCGGCCCGTCCTTCCGCATCGACGGATGGATCGACCCGCCGCTCTATACCCGCATGCCGCCGCTCATGATCGATCTCGCCAAGGGCCAGAGCCTGCGCGCGCCGATTCGCTCGACACTGGTGATCCGCATTGCCGGTGAAGGCACGGCGGAAATTTCCCACGGCAAGGGCCTGACGGCGCTGCCGCCCAAGGGCAACCAGCGCGCCGATCTACGCGAGGAGCGCTACACCCTGGATGGCAGCACCGAGCTGACGGTCAAGACCGGGTTCGCCAACAGCGTGACCCTGAATATCGAGGCCATTCCCGACCGCATGCCCGAGATCGCTTTCGCGGGCCCGCCGGAGGTGAATGCGCGCGGCACCTTTACCCTGATGTACAAGGGCAAGGACGATTACGGCATCTCCTCCATCGAGGGCGTTGTCGAGAAGGCGGACGGCAGCAAGGGCCGCTCGCTGGTACCCCCTCCTCCCCTGACGCTCGCCATTCCGAGCCATGAGGAGAACGCGCCCGAAACCCGCTCACCCGTCGATTTGACCAACCATGCCTGGGCCGGGTCACCGGTCACGATCAGGCTCAAGGCCAAGGACGAGGCCGGACAGGAAGCGACAAGCGAGACGATCAATTTCACCCTGCCACAGCGCCCCTTCACCAATCCTCTCGCGAAGGCTCTCGTGGAGCAGCGGCGCAATCTCGTGCTCGCGCCCGACGACCGCAAGCGCGTGCAGGTAGCGCTCGATTCCATTCTGATCGCGCCCGAGGAATTCACGCCGCAATGGGGCGTATTCATGGGCCTTCGCACCGCCGCCGAACGCCTGCGCGTGGCGAAGACGGACGAGAACCTGATCGAAGTCGCCGACTGGATTTGGTCCATGGCGCTTCAGATCGAGGACGGGAATCTTTCCGATGCGGAGCGTGAGCTGCGCGCCGCGCAGGAGCGTCTGAAGGAAGCGATGGAGCGCGGCGCCACGGATGACGAGATCCGCCGCCTCACGAACGAGCTGCGTCAGGCCATGGACAAGTTCTTGCGCGAATTCGCCCAGCGCATGCAGCAGAACCAGCAGCAGAGCCAGGATCAGAACCAGCGCGGTCCCGACCGCATGATCTCGCAGGACGATCTCAACCGCATGCTGCAGCAGATGGAAGACGCCATGCGCCGTGGCGACATGGCGGAGGCCCAGCGCTTTCTCGACCAATTGCGCAACATCCTGGAGAACCTTCAGACCGCACAGCCCAACAGCCGCATGACCGATCCGCTCGGGCGCGAGATGAACCAGGCCATGCGCGATCTCGAAGACATGACGCGCGAGCAGCAGAACCTGCGCGATGAAACCTTCCGCGACGGCCAGAACCGCCGCATGCAGCAAGGCGACCGTCCGCGCCAGGGACAAAGGCAGCAGGGTCAGCGTCAGCAAGGCCAGCGCCAGCCCGGACAACAGGGCGAACAGGGAGATGGCGGAGAGCAGAGCGAGAACGGCACCTCGGACCAGCAGGATCCTTTAGGCCTTCGCCAGCGCCAGCAGGCTCTGCGCGAGCGGCTGCAGGAATTGCAGCGCCGCATGGAAGGCATGGGCATGCAGGGCGAGCGGGGCTTCGGCGAGGCCGAGCAGAACATGCGCGAGGCCGAAGGCGCCCTCGGCCAAGGCCAGGATGGACCCGCCGTCGATGCTCAGGGGCAGGCCCTGGAGAACCTGCGGCGTGGCATGCAGGGCATGGCCCAGCAGATGCAGCAAATGCAGCAGGGCGAGGGCAACGAGCAGGCCGGCGACCAGCCGGGCCAGGGCGAGCCGCAGGGCCAGCAGCAGGCTGGCCAGGACAACCGCGATCCGCTGGGACGCCCCACCCGCAATAGGGGTTATGTGGATAACACCCGCGACGGCGTGCCGAACGTCAATGAATCTCCGGCGCAGCGAGCCCAGCGCATTCTCGAAGAGCTGCGGCGCAAGCTCGGCGATCCGGCGCGCCCACAGGAAGAGCTCGATTATTTCGAGCGGCTGCTGCGCAGAAACTGACATGACGCAGGGGCAGCTATCGGCTGCCCCCTTGCCTCTGCAACGGGTTCAGGCCACGGTCCCGCAACGTTTCGCGTGGAATCACCATGAACAGTTTTGCCGACCTCGTTGTGCCGATTGCCGTTCTGGCCGTCGCTTTTGTGTTGCTTCTCGGACTCATCAACATGCTGCGTGGCGGAAGTGCCAACAGGTCGCAGCATCTCATGCGCCTGCGCGTCCTTCTGCAGTTCATCGCAATTGTGGTGATTATGGCCGTGATCTGGTGGAAAGCGGTTTAGCTTTCCCGCTCTTGACACTTTTTCACCACGGTTTGTATTAAGACAACATTAGCCATGTCGGGGGTAACCTGACGGCATACTCGATTAAGCGATGGATTTATTGATGCGCGTCAGCCAAGCCATGGGCCTGAGCCTCCTCGTTCTCGTGATGGGATCGACGGCTGTTCTGGCTGCTGATGCTCGCAATCAACCCGGCTTTCCGCAGGGCTCGGCCCCGGCGGGTTTTCTCTCCGAATTCCGCTTTGGTCTCTCCGCTGAAGACCCATGGGGCCCGGAAGGGCGCAACGGATCGGCCAATCTGACCGGTGAGATTCTTCTCGCGAAGCCGTTCACCGCATCCGATCTGTTCACGAGCTACTTCATTCCCCGTCCGCATATCGGCGGTAGCCTGAATGTCGATGGCAATACCAGCTTCGCCTATACCGGCCTGACCTGGACGCTCGATCTCACACCGAGCGTGTTCGTGGAGGGCAGCCTTGGCGGCGCCATTCACAATGGTAAGAAACACGTGACCGATTCCTTCTCGGATCGCCAGTCCTTGGGCTGCTCGCCGCTCTTCCGTGAATCGGGATCGGTGGGCGTTCGCCTCTCCGCCAACTGGAGCGTGATGGCCACGGTCGAGCACCTCTCCAATGCCGGCGCCTGCTCCGACAACCGGGGCCTGACCAATATCGGCGCGCGGGTCGGCTACTCCTTCTAAGGCCGGCATCGCCGGAACTCCTGACCCTTAATTCCGGCAGAACGATTTTTTAGCGGCGAATCCTTTCCGTCTCGTCGATAGTATCCTTTCGGAATCCACGAACCTTCAGGCCGGCCATGGTCGTTCTCAATCGAATCTACACGCGCACTGGCGACAAGGGCACCACGGCACTCGCCGCCGGCGGACGCAGGCCTAAGCATGATCTGCGCATCGAGGCCTTCGGCACGGTCGACGAGACCAACGCCTGCATCGGCATGGTCCGCCTGCACACGAAGGACCTCTCCATCGATGTCATGCTGGGCCGCATCCAGAATGATCTCTTCGATCTCGGAGCCGACCTCGCGACCGTCGAGACGGACAAGCCGCTTCCCTATGAGCCCCTGCGCATCACGCAGGGACAGGTGGATCGGCTGGAGCGCGAGATCGACGAGCTCAACGCGGAACTCGCGCCCCTGCGTTCCTTCGTGTTGCCAGGTGGAACGCCCGCCGCTGCGGCCCTGCATCTGGCGCGCACTGTCTGCCGCCGTGCCGAGCGTCTCGCGGTCGCGCTCAACGAGAAACCCGACGAGAAGGTGTCGCCTGAGACGGTGAAGTATCTCAACCGTCTCTCCGACTTCCTCTTCGTGGCCTCCCGCTTCATTAACGACAAGGGCGCGCTCGACGTGCTTTGGGTCCCCGGCCAGAACCGCTGAGGAGCGGAACGCATCATGTTCTTACCGCTTCACGATGGCGTTCCTCTCGAACACATGAAGACGCCGATCGTCGCGCGGTCGCTCATCATCGCCTGCGTTCTCTCCTATCTGTTCTACGCCTATGGCCCCTATGGTGAGGATGTGATGGTAGGCGGGCTCGGCATGATCCCTTCGGTGCTCATCGGCACGGAGATCCTGCCCGAAGGCTATCCCTTCGTGCCCGTGTGGCTGACGCCTCTCACCAATATTTTCCTGCACGGCTCCTGGTTTCACCTCATCGGCAACATGCTGTTCCTGTGGGTGTTCGGAGACAATGTGGAAGATGCAATGGGTCACCTGCGCTTCCTCGTGTTCTTCCTGCTCTGCGGCGTTGTTGCGAGCCTCACGCATACGCTCGTCGCCTTCTACGCCGCTGGTGCGAACCTGCCGGATCTCTTTATCTTCCCGACGCCTCATCGTCCCCTGATCGGCGCATCCGGCGGCGTGTCGGGTGTGGTTGCGGCCTATCTCATTCTCTATCCCCGCGTGCGGATCTGGGCCTTGTTCCTCGGGGGCATTCCTCTGCGCCTTCCCGCCTATTGGGCCATCGGCTTCTGGTTCGTGCTGCAATTCGCCTCCGCCTTTTTCGGCGGCGATGATGGCGTCGGCTGGTTCGCGCATCTTGGCGGCTTCATCGCGGGCGCTATTCTCTCCCCCATCATGCGACACCGCTACGATCCAGTTTTGGCCCGCGCCGCGGCCCAGGAAATGCAGGCGCCGCGTTGACAATCGGGACCCGGCAGCTACGGTCCCATCCGTCTTTTTCCTATCTGTCCGGAGAGCCTGCCGTGGGCCATACCCGGATCTGACCGTCAATGAGGACAGACGAATGAAGCTTCTTGTGTGCGTGAAGCGGGTTGTGGACTACAACGTGAAGATCCGGGTGAAGCCGGATGGGTCGGGCGTCGAGCTCGCCAACGTCAAGATGTCCATGAACCCCTTCGACGAGATCGCCGTGGAAGAGGCCGTGCGCCTCAAGGAACAGGGCAAGGCCACCGAGATCGTGGCCGTCTCCATCGGCCCGCAACAGGCCGGTGAGACCATCCGCACCGCGCTGGCCATGGGCGCCGACCGCGGCATCCTGGTCAAGACCGACGCGACCGTCGAGCCRCTCGCAGTCGCCAAGATCCTCAAGGGCGTGATCGAACAGGAGAAGCCCGATCTCGTGATCCTGGGCAAGCAGGCCATCGACGACGACGCCAACCAGACCGGCCAGATGCTCGCAGCCCTCCTCGGCTGGCCGCAGGGCACGTTCGCGTTCAAGGTCAATGTCGGCGAGGGCTCGGTCGATGTGACCCGTGAGGTCGATGGCGGGTTGCAGACGGTGGGGCTGAAGCTGCCGGCCATCGTCACCACGGATCTGCGCCTCAACGAGCCGCGCTATGCGAGCTTGCCCAACATCATGAAGGCCAAGAAGAAGCCGCTCGGCGAGACCTCGCCCGAGACGCTGGGCGTTGACGTGAGCCCGCGCCTGAAGGTGCTCAAGACGACCGAGCCCGGCGGACGCAAGGCTGGCGTGAAGGTGGGCTCGGTGGCCGAGCTCGTGCAAAAGCTTAAAGTCGAAGCCGGCGTGCTCTAAGGGAGAAGACCGACCATGACCACTCTTCTGATCGCCGAGCACGACAACGCTCACCTGAAGGACGCCACCCACAAGGCGCTCTCCGCGGCCAAGGCGCTCGGTGCGCCGGTGCATGTGCTGGTCGCCGGCGTGAACGCCAAGGCTGCTGCCGAGGCTGCAGCGAAGCTCGAGGGTGTGGAGAAGGTGCTGCTGGCCGAGGGGGCTGCTTACGAGCACCAACTCGCCGAGCCCGCCGCCGCCCTGATCGTATCGCTGGCAGGCTCTTACGATGCCCTGGTCGCGCCCTCGACCTCGAACGGCAAGAACATCATGCCGCGCGTTGCCGCGCTCTTGGATGTGATGCAGGTCTCCGACATTACCAAGGTGGTGTCGCCCGATACCTTCGAGCGGCCGATCTATGCCGGCAACGCCATCCAGACCGTGCAGGCGACCGACGCCAAGAAGGTCATCACGGTTCGTACTGCTGCCTTCCCGGCGGCGGGCGAGGGCGGCTCGGCTCCCATTGAGGCTGTCAGCCCTGCTGACGATACGGGCGTGTCAACGTTCAAGGGCGAGGAGATTGCCCAGAACGACCGGCCCGAGCTGACCTCGGCGCGGATCATCATCTCGGGCGGTCGCTCGCTCGGCTCGGCCGAGAACTTCAAGCAGTACATCGAGCCGATCGCCGATAAGCTCGGCGCGGCCATGGGCGCGAGCCGTGCTGCGGTGGATGCGGGCTATGCGCCGAACGACTGGCAGGTCGGCCAGACCGGCAAGGTGGTGGCGCCGGATCTCTACATCGCGGTGGGGATTTCCGGGGCGATCCAGCATCTGGCGGGCATGAAGGACTCGAAGGTGATCGTGGCGATCAACAAGGACGAGGAGGCGCCGATCTTCCAGGTGGCCGATTACGGCCTCGTCGGCGATCTCTTCCAACTCCTGCCTCAGCTCCAACAGGAGTTGACCAAATAGGCCCAATGAGGTCAGGAATAGAAGAATGAAGACAATCCGGGCGGGATAGCCTGCCCGGATGTTTTGAGCATGGATGCAGGCGGCAGAAACAGATGGGTATTGAGATCAAAACCGTTGGCGTGATCGGCGCGGGACAGATGGGCAGCGGGATTGCTCATGTGTGCTCCCTCGGAGGCCTCAACGTCAGGCTTCACGATCTCTCGGAGGACCGCATCAATGCGGGCCTCGCCACCATCAACGGCAACATGGCCCGCCAGCTCTCGAAGGGCGCCATCTCCGATGCCGAGCGTCAGGGCGCTCTCGATCGCATCAAGCCGGCGCGCACCTACGACGACCTCTCGACCTGCGATCTCGTGATCGAGGCAGCGACCGAGAACGAAGAGGTGAAGCGCAAGATCTTCTCCAATCTCTGCCCGTCCCTGCGCCCAGACGCGATGGTTGCCACCAACACGTCATCGATCTCGATCACGCGCCTTGCAGCCTCCACGGATCGTCCTGAGAAGTTCATCGGCATCCATTTCATGAATCCGGTGCCGGTGATGCAGCTCGTCGAGCTGATCCGCGGCATCGCCACGGACGATCCCACTTACGAATCCGCCAAGGAGTTCATCGCCAAACTCGGCAAGATCTCCACCGTCTCGGAAGACTTCCCGGCCTTCATCGTCAACCGCATCCTGCTGCCGATGATCAACGAGGCGATCTATACGCTCTATGAAGGCGTGGGCTCGGTCGAGGCCATCGACACGGCCATGCGGCTCGGCGCGAATCATCCCATGGGCCCGCTCCAGCTCGCCGATTTCATCGGCCTGGATACCTGCCTGTCCATCATGCAGGTGCTCTACGAGGGGCTGGCCGATTCCAAGTACCGCCCCTGCCCGCTCCTGGTGAAATACGTCGAGGCCGGCTGGCTCGGCCGCAAGACCAAGCGCGGCTTCTACGATTATCGCGGCGAACACCCGGTTCCGACCCGCTGATCTTCCGTTAAGTCAATCGGCTTGGCTGCAAATTTCCGGTGGGTGCGTCACAAACGTCGTGCCCGCCAACTTCACAACAGCGTCACAACCCCTATAGTCTAATCAGACGGGACTAACTCTTCTCATCCACGAGGAGGTGATGTGACGATACACGTCCAACCTGTTGTGCGACCCGAGGCCTGTCCGGCTCTCGTTCTCAATGCCGATTACCGGCCTTTGAGCTATTACCCCTTGTCCATCTGGTGTTGGCAGGATGCGATCAAGGCGGTCTTTCTCGACCGGGTCAACATCGTTTCCGAATACGACAAGGTCGTGCGAAGTCCGAGCTTCGAAGTCCGCCTTCCCTCGGTGATATCTCTCAAGACCTACGTCCAGCCGTCACGGCATCCAGCCTTCACCCGCTTTAACGTCTTCCTGCGCGACCGTTTCAGCTGCCAATATTGCGGCACCCGCGAGGATCTGACCTTCGACCACGTCGTTCCCCGCTCCAAGGGCGGCCAGACCACCTGGGAAAACGTCGTCGCCGCCTGCGCTCCCTGCAATCTGAGAAAAGGCGATAAGATGCCCCGCGAGGTGGAGATGTGGCCCCGCCAGCATCCCTTCGCCCCCACGGTCCACGACCTGCATTCCAATGGCCGGCTCTTCCCGCCCAATTACCTGCACGAGAGCTGGATGGACTATCTCTACTGGGACAGCGAGCTGGAGCCGTAAGGTTTAAGACCCGAACCGGAAGCCTTTGCCCGCGGCGGCCTTCGCCGCGAACGCTGCCAGCGCAAGGGAAATCAGCACGTTCCACCCTGCGAGCGACAGCCCCAGGAAGCGCCATGCGGCCTCTGTGCAGCTGACGACCCGCGTAGTCTGCAGCTGGTTCAGAAAATCGCCCACATTCCCGGCTCCCGCCCCTGACCCGCCGCCACAATCGCTTGGACCGGCGAAGAAGCCCCATTCCACGCCCGAGTGGTAAGCGCCCAGGCCCGTGCTGACCAGGAAGACCAGGGCCAGGAGCCACAGCCCTGCCCGGCCCCAGCGCGGTGGCAGCAGGGCTGCCACGATGCCGAGCGGGATGGCGATGTAATAAGGATTGCGCTGCATCAGGCAGAGCTTGCAGGGCACGTAGCCGAACACATGCTCGAAGATCAGCGCGCCGCCGACAGTGGCTGCGGCACCGAGCGCGACGGCCAGGGCCGCCTGGCGGATGGAGAGGCTGAGGCGCATCGCCTGTCCCTCTTAAAACATGAACTTGAAGGCCACGAAGCCGCCGACGATGGCAATGATAGCCCCGGCCGCGACCAGATTGAAATTATTGTCGATGATGGACTTGATGCGGGGTCCGAACCGGCTCATCAGCAGCGCCACCAGGAAGAAGCGCGCGCCACGGGTAATGGCCGAGAGCAGAATGAACCAGCCGATGTGATAGCCCGCGAAGCCGGAGGTGATAGTCACGAGCTTGTAGGGGATGGGCGTCAGGCCCTTGAGCAGGATGACCCAGTGTCCGTATTCCGCATAGGCGTGCCGGAACGTATCCGCGCCGTCCGTGAGGCCGTAGAGCTGGAACAGCCAGGCCCCGATGGAATCATAGAGCGCCAAGCCGATCACATAGCCGAGGATACCACCTAGGACAGAGGAGATCGTGCAGATCAGGGCATAGGACCAAGCCTTGTCCGGCCGCGCCAGCATCATGGGCACGAGCATCACGTCCGGTGGCACCGGAAAGAAGGAACTTTCCGCGAAGGAGACCAGCGCCAGCGCGTAAGGAGCAGACGGACGGGCCGCGAGGGAAAGGGTCCAGTCGTAAAGGCGTCTTAGCATGGGATCCCGGGAGGATGGCAATTGGAACAGGGCCCTAAGGCCCGCCCCTTTGAGCACAAGCCGTTACGAAAGGCGAGAGGCAAGCCTTATTGCCCTGCTTCACATGTCCCTGATTGACCGTGCCGGATTCCTCATGTTACTCCGCAGGTCCTTGCCCCTGTGGCGGAATTGGTAGACGCGCTCGACTCAAAATCGAGTTCCGCAAGGAGTGCTGGTTCGATCCCGGCCAGGGGCACCACATTGTTTTTATTCGTGAATTTGGCTTCGCTCGTCGAAGCCATTTTCATGTTCGGAGGGCTGTGTCGGCACCACGTCTGCACGGCAATTGAAATAGAGCTCGAATGGCCTCACCAGGCGTTAGAGAGAGAACCGCCTCCGCAGCCCCCGGTGGGCTGGTCTGACTGGGTTGCACGTGCTGCTCGCGCTCGCCCGACGGCTGCGCTAACATGGGACACGAGCGTAGAATTTGGGTAGGGCTTTGGAAGGAAAGTTGCTCCAGGAGGAAGGGAGCCTGCCTGCGGCCACTCACGCCCTGACGTAACAATAATTTCTACGAGGGGCCATGCATCATGAACCTGACGCGCCAACTCGTAGCCATTCGCTCCTGGTGGCATCTCCACATCTGTCACTAGCACGTCCACTGCCAGATTGGCTCTCAGCACGGTCAGGGCTTCTTCAGCGTTGGCAGCCTCGATGACGTGCAACTGTGTATCCGACAGAAGTTCGGCCACGAATAATCGCACAAGCGGCTCATCCTCTGCCAGCAGAACCACGCCTGAATGCTGGCTATTGTTCACAGAGCGACGCCTAGTTGAGAGGAGAAGCGGAAAGCAAAACGCGGCAGTTTATATGCTGTCCCGCTTTCGGAAGCAAACAATGCATCACTGTGAGCTAGATTAGGATCAGGAGAACCTGACGCACAGCCGCACGTTGTCCGCGTATTGTACTGGTATGGAGTTGGAATGAGTGCTGCATCCGTCACCGTGCTCCCACGCCGCACACCTCCCACTATCCTTGTTGTTGAAGATGATGTCCTTGCCCGATGCCTTATCAGTGATGAATTGCGGATCCAAGGCTATAAGGTTTTAGAGGCGAGCACGGCCGATGATGCATTGAGTGTACTTGAAGCAATCAGGGTCGATCTTCTGTTTGCCGATATACACCTCCCTGGGCAGAGAAACGGACTGGATGTCGCCCGCATCGTGCATCAGCGCCAATGGCCAACACAGGTTGTCCTTACATCCGGCAGGGAGAGCACCTCAACAGTACCAGAACTGGATAGTCTTGGCATTTTCATTTGCAAGCCGTACCTATTATCGCACGTTCTTGAGGTTGTGAGTCACTGCCTCAACTGGCCTGAAATGCCTCTCCGGTGAGACGTGGAACTTTGCTGAAAGCTCGACGGTTAGCTCAGCATGAGCACTGCATCGACACCTTCAGCCCATAAAGCAACCACTCCGTCTCAGACGATACTTGTTGTTGAGGATGAGGTGCTGATCCGACTCGTGATTGCAGATTATTTGCGAGGGTGCGGCTATCGAATTTACGAAGCCGTGAATGCAGCTGAAGCGATAGAGATACTTCAATCTCGTGAAGTGCCCATCGATATTGTATTCAGCGACGTCGAGATGCCAGGTACGACGGACGGCTTCGAGTTGGCACGCTGGATCAGAGCCCACAAGCCCGGTGTCCAGGTTCTCTTGACCTCTAGCATTGAGCGTTCTGCGGATATTGCCGCATCCCTTTGCGAGGAAGGGCCACTGCTCAGGAAGCCGTATCCAACACAGGCGGTTGTGGATCAGATCAAACAGCTCATCGCCAGGGCTGAACGCGGCATATTCAAAAAGGCATAATATTCTACCTTGCGAACTTGGCGACGACGCCGGTCCCTTTTTAACAGCCAAGGGATGGCCATCTTCACCAGCGCTAAGGCCACTTGGAAGTAATACCCCTGTCGAAATACGAAGAGGCGCTGAGATGGAAGCGCGCGATYTTCGCAGRATTCACSCCRTAAAGGTATGTKTRAACATACGGGAYGACGARCGCGCCGGGGCGMACYAAYACGTTGGAAAASGCTATGCGGTCCGTCGCCCRKTCTTCCGRMAGRTCGCCTTCCCAGARACCGCCWGTGATYTGSGCAAGCTCAGCTTTCGTCCARAGCATCGCCATCCCCCTGTCCGCCGGTCGGATGTCCGGAAGGATTAAAAGGAAAACCGTCCTTATCAGGGTAAGCTGCAGCCATACCCTTTAAGAGTTAGCTGGCCCTCTTGGAGTTGCCTGGCCGGCTTGAAGCCCGCAAATAACCTTGCGCCACTTTTGGGCTACTACCTTTGCGCCTTTGCCAAATCGGGGGCCTTTTGTGCAAATAGCGGGGTGTGCCGATCACTTATTCGAGGTCACGAGCAGAAAAATCTGCCGTAATTTCAGGCGCATGCGAACGAAACAATATCTGACAAAACATGTCAGGGGCAAATAATCATGAAGCAACAGATCGAGTTTATTGCTCGTGCTCTCTATGAGGCCGAGGACGATGCTATGGCTTGGGAAGCCGAGCCTGAAATTCTTAAGGAAGAGTTCCGTCACTACGCTCGCGCCGCCCTGGCGCTTCTGGCCACCGAGGAGCAGCAATCCACGGGAAAGGCCGAGCTTAGAAAATTCCCCTACGCAGCTTGAAGACACGTCAGCCGCCGGATCTAGAACCGGCTGCGCAGCGCGACGCTCAACAAGACATCTGTGGCATCGTCAGATGCCGCGGATGTCGAGCCTTCGCGGCTGCTTCAGGCCTTCGAGCTTTGCGGCGCGAGGAAGCTGAAGGCTGAGACGACCTTCTCGTAAACATCGCGCTTGAACGGGATGATCAGTTCCGGCAGCCGGTGCATGTCGTCCCAACGCCATTCGTCGAATTCCGGCTTGTGGTGGCCGCCGCCCGGCTTGCTGATGTTGATCTCGCTCTCGTCGCCCTCGAAGCGGAACGCGAACCATTTCTGCGTCTGTCCGCGATAGCGCCCGCGCCAGGCTCGGCCGGCGACCATCGAGGGGAGATCGTAGGAATACCAATCCGGCGCCTCGGCCAGCAGGCTCACGCTGCGAACGCTGGTTTCCTCGTAAAGCTCACGCACGGCCGCCTGATACGGGTCCTCGCCCGGATCGATTCCGCCTTGCGGCATCTGCCAGGCATAGCCGTCCGTAACCTGATCGTGGGAGTCGGAGGAATGGCGCCGGCCGACGAATACCTGACCGTTGCGGTTCAGAAGCATCACGCCGACACAATATCGGTATGGGAGGTCTTTTCTGCCTTGCGAGCCCTTATCGCTCCTCATCCGATCGTCACTCCCTTCCATCTGCAGGAACCGTTCCCTGCCAGTCTTTTATTCAGCGCCGGCATTCATCGATGGTTCCAAAGCTTTCGTCAGCGCATCGTGCAGTCCGCCGAGACGATGCGCAGCTCTTAAACTTGAGCATCGGATCGATCCAAAAAGTGCAAATCCACTTTTGGGTCCGAGGCTCTAGAGTGCAGCTTTGCGGGACTCGGCACAAGCTTTTCCACGCACTTGTCAAAGCCTGAATGGAAAAGGCCCGGCGATGGAATCGCCGGGCCTCGATCTTCGCGTTGATGCAGACAGGCGGTCTTAGTTCGCTGTCGGCGTCGTGGTGTTGGCAGCGCCCTTGCGCACGCCGTGCAACAGGTCATAAGCCGCGAGCAGCTGCTTGTCCTTGGTCGGATCCGGCGGAACGTAAGCGGAGGAACCGCCGCGCTCTTCCTTATCGCCGCCGTTCTGCAGGTGACCGCGCAGACCCGCTTCACCCTTGGTCTCGTCCTTGCCCTTCAACTCGTCCGGGATGTCCTGCAACACCTCGACGTCCGGATCGATGCCCTTGGCCTGGATAGAGCGGCCGGACGGGGTGTAGTAGCGCGCCGTGGTCAGACGGACCGCGCCGTTGCCGCCGAGCGGGATGATGGTCTGCACGGATCCCTTGCCGAAGGAGCGGGTGCCGAGCACCGTCGCGCGCTTGTGATCCTGCAGGGCGCCGGCCACGATCTCGGATGCCGAGGCCGAGCCGCCGTTGACGAGCACCACGAGCGGCTTGCCCTTGGCGAGGTCGCCGGTCTTGGCGCTGAAGCGCTGGGTATCCTCGGCATTGCGGCTGCGGGTCGAGACGATCTCGCCACGGTCGAGGAAGGCGTCGGAGACCATGATGGCCTGATCGAGCAGACCGCCCGGGTTGTTGCGCAGGTCGATCACGAAGCCGGACACCTTGTCGGCGCCGATATCGGTGGTGAGCTTGTCGATGCTCGTGCGCAGGTTTTCATAGGTCTGCTCGTTGAACTGGGTCACGCGCAGAACGCCGACATCACCCTCGACTCGGGCGCGGACGGGGCGGACCTTGATGGTCTCGCGGGTCAGCTTCACCTCGATCGGGTCCTTGGCTTCCTTGCGCTGGATCCTCAGGGTCACCGAGGAATTGACCGGGCCGCGCATCTTATCGACCGCTTGGTTCAGGTTGAGGCCCTGGACCGCTTCGTTGTCGATATGCGTGATGACGTCATTGGCCAGGACGCCGGCGCGGGAGGCGGGCGTCTCGTCGATGGGAGTAACCACCTTCACGAGGCCGTCTTCCATGGTGACCTCGATGCCGAGGCCGCCGAATTCACCGCGGGTCTGCACCTGCATGTCCCGGAAGCTCTTGGCGTCCATGTAGCTGGAATGCGGGTCAAGGGAGGTCAGCATGCCATTGATGGCCGATTCGACGAGCTTGGACTCCTCGGGCTTTTCGACATAATCCGTTCGGACCTTTTCGAAGACATCTCCGAAAAGGCTCAGCTGCCGGTACGTGTCGGCGGACGCTGCAACAGCGCCCGAGGTCATCAGGCTCGTCTGCGACACCATGGTCGCGCCGCCTGCGCCAAGAGCCGCACCGAGAATCAAAAGAGATAGTTTGCGCATTATCCGCGAACCTTTTCGCTTTGCGATTTCGCCCACCAGGGACCTGGGTCGATCGAACCGCCGTCTTTCCTGAACTCAACATAGAGGACGGGGTTGTTCTTTTCTATGGCAGAGCCGGTCAAACTCATGAGAGGTGTATCCMCCATGGTTGCAACAGGCTCACCAGCGAGCACGAATTGCCCGACATCGACGTTGATTTGGTCCATACCGGCCAGAAGGACATAGTATCCTCCCCCGGCGTTGATGATCAAGAGTCGACCGTAAGATCGGAAGGGGCCCGCAAAAGCGACCCAGCCGTCCGCAGGTGATACAACAGCCGCCTTGGAGCGGGTGGTGATCGAAATGCCGCGCGTCGTTCCGCCATAGCCATCGGCGGCCCCGAACTCCAGGGCCGTATCGCCGCTCACGGGCCTCGGCAGGAGGCCTCGCGCCTCTGCGAAGGGAATCTTGGGAGCAAGCCGCGCCGGATCACGGAAGGCAGCCTGAGCGAAGCGCTCCTTGGCTTCGCGCTCCTGGGCCTCCGCAGCTTTGCGCGCTTCCTCGGCGGCGCGTTTCGCGCCCGAAAGCTCGGCCTCCATGCGGTCGATCAACTCTTTGAGAGTTCCGGCTTGGCGGGCAAGCGCGGCGGCCTTGTCCCGTTCAGCGCCCATGCTGCGCTCGACCTCGGTGATGCGGCTTTGGCGGGCCTCCATAAGGGCCGAGAGCCTCTGCTGTTCCCCGTTGAGAGCCACCAGTTCGGTATTGAGGGTCAGGCGGTCCGTGGCGATGGCTTCCTTCAGGCGCACCAGCTCGGCCAGATCGGTGGCCAGGATTTCCGCTTCCACCCGAAGTTCGGGCAGGACCGCCCCCAGCATGATCGAGGCTCGCACCGCCTCCAGCATATCCTCGGGCCGCACCAGCACGGCAGGGGGCGGACGGCGGCCCATGCGCTGAAGGGCGGCGAAGACCTCGACGATCACCCCTCTGCGGCCTTCCAGGGAGCGGCGGATGGCCGCCTCGGAGGCGGTCAGGGTCTGGAGCCGCTGCTCTAGGCCACGAATACGGTCCTCGGTATTTCGTACACGGCTTGCGGTCTCGATCAGAGTCGCGTTCAGCTTGGCCCTGTCGGCCTTGATGTCTTCGATTTCGGATTCGAGGCGTTTCTGGGCCGCCACATTGGCGTTCATCGCCTCTTCCAAGACCTTGAGGTCGTTCTGGCGCTTTTCGCGCTCGGCCGCCGTCTCGGGCACAGCCTGGGCCGGTCCCGCACCCGGCGCAGGAGCCTGCTGGGCAACTGCCGAGCCCGCCAGCATGGCCGTCAGGCTCAGGGCGAGGCTCAAGGCCTTAAGAGGTGGAAAATCTCTCAAAAGAATCATTCGGTCAGGAATCATCGTGGCCGGCCCGATGATAAGGGTGACCGGCGATGATTGTCAGCGCCCGATAGAGCTGCTCGGCCACAAGGGCCCTGACGATCTGGTGCGGCATAGTGAGCGCACCGAAGGAAACCACCATTTCCGCGCGCTGGCGGATCTTGGGATCGAGGCCGTCCGGCCCGCCGATCACACAGGCGACGCCTGGGCGGCCTTCATCCCGCCATTGCCTGATTCGCTCCGCGAAAGCCTCGCTCGAGGGGCTCTTGCCGCGCTCATCGAACACGATCAGGACCGATGCTCCGGCCTTGTCCAGCAAAGCCGCAGCCTCCTCCGCCCGCCGGTCATCGTCCCGGCGCGCCCGGCTCTCCGGCAGCTCGACAATGTCGAGCCCCGCCAAGCCCATGGCCCGGCCCATGCCGTCGACCCGCTGCCTGTAGCGTTCGACCAGCTCCCGTTCGGGGCCGCTTTTAAGACGGCCCACGGCCAGCAAGCTCAGTCGCAACGATTCAGGCCTTAATCAGCTCGCGCGGTCTTGCGGGCGGTCGGCGCCCCACATCTTCTCGAGGTTGTAGAAGCCACGCACCTCGGGACGGAAAATGTGGACCAGAATGTCGCCGGCGTCGATCAGCACCCAATCGCATGCGGGCAGGCCTTCCACGCGCGCGTTGCCGAACCCCTTTTCCTTGAGGTCCTTGACCAAACGGTCGGCAATCGCGCCCACGTGGCGGTGGGAACGGCCCGAAGTGACGATCATGGTATCTGCTAGCGAGGTCTTGCCGGTCAGGTCGATCTCGACCGTGTTCTCGGCCTTCATATCCTCGAGAGAAGCCAGGGCGGCGGCCCGGATATCCTCATCATGCGGAGCAGCCGCTCCGGAGAGAGGGGGAAGCGTGTTCGTATCCGCTTCGAGGGGGTTTAGTCGATTCAGGTTCAAGCCCTTTCTAAACAGCGCCTGGGTCTGCGCCGTCCGTCTAAGATAAGATCGAACGGCCCCATTTTTCAACGTCCACTTGCGAGAGAAGTTCGTCGCATATGGCGTAGCATTGTGGATGACAGGTGGGAACGCGGCCCATGCAGAAAAATCCAGGCCGGCGGCTTCATTCCCGCCAAAGCCGATGCTCTCCCCTCGTCCACACGATAGGCTGCGAGCGTGGCGGCACTGCGCGAGCGGGTGGCCTTCAGGGTCCAGCCAGGACGGTCGATTACGGCCATCGGCATCATCCGGGCGATACGCCGCCAGCCGCGCCAGCGGTGGAAGCCGGCCAAGTTGTCGGCCCCCATGATCCAGACGAAGCGAACGCCCGGATAGCGCCGCTTCAAAAATGCCAGGGTATCGACCGTATAGCGCGCTTCGATCTCCTCCTCGAAGGCGGTGACATCGATGCGCGGGTGATCAGCCAGCTCCTTCGCCTCTGCCATCCTCATGGCCGTGGAGGCAAGCTCCCCCGTATCCTTCAGCGGATTGCCGGGGGTAACGATCCACCAGATCCGGTCAAGCCCTAAGCGCTTCAGGGCCATGAGGCTCACATGCCGATGTCCGGCATGAGGAGGGTTGAAGGAACCTCCATACAGCCCGATCCGCATGCCGGGCGCGACTGAGGGCAGCCGTACCAAGCCTGAGGGCATGAGACGAAAACGCGAGGGGGCAGAACTCACGGGCGTGTCTGACCCGAACCGTGGATGCGATACTTGAACGAGGTCAGCTGCTCCACGCCCACCGGCCCACGGGCATGCATGCGGCCCGTGGCAATGCCGATCTCGGCGCCGAAGCCGAACTCGCCGCCATCGGCGAACTGGGTCGAGGCATTATGCAGCACGATGGCCGAGTCGACCTCCGCCAGGAAACGCTCAGCCGCCGCCCGGTCATCCGTCACGATGGAATCGGTGTGGTGCGAGCCGTAAGTCTCGATATGCGCAATCGCCTCATCGAGCCCGTCCACGACGCGCACCGCAATGATGGCATCGAGATATTCGGTGCGCCAATCCTCGTCCGTCGCCGCCGTCACCCGCACATCGGCAGCCTGCACATCGTTGTCGCCGCGAACGGCGCAGGCCGCGTCGAGCAGCATCGCGACCAGCGGCTTGAGATGCGTACCCGCGCAGGCGCGGTCCACGAGCAGGGTCTCGGCCGCGCCGCAGACGCCGGTGCGGCGCATCTTGGCGTTCAGCACGATGGCCTTCGCCATCTCCAGATCGGCCTTGGCGTGCACATAAACATGGTTGAGGCCTTCCAGATGCGCGAAGACGGGCACGCGCGCCTCTTCCTGCACCCTTGCCACGAGGCTTTTGCCGCCGCGCGGCACGATGACGTCGATATTGCCATTCAGTCCCGACAGCATGGCGCCGACCGCCGCACGATCACGGGTCGGCACAAGGCGAATGGCCTCGCGCGGCAGACCCGCCTGCTCAAGACCATCCCCAATCGCTTCCGCGATTTCGAGGGCGCTGCGGAAGCTGTCCGAGCCCGTGCGCAGGATGGCGGCGTTGCCGGCTTTGAGGCAGAGCGCGCCCGCATCCGCCGTCACGTTGGGACGGCTCTCGAAGATCACGCCGATCACGCCGAGCGGCGTGGCCACACGCTCGATCTGCAATCCGTTGGGCCGCTCGAAATTCGCGAGCACGCGCCCCACCGGATCGGGCAGCGAGGCAACGCTCTCGACCGCTGCGGCGATGGCCTCGACGCGTTCCGGATTGAGCGCCAGACGATCGATATAGGCGGCCGTCTGGCCCTTGGCTTTCGCTTCAGTGAGATCCTCGGCATTGGCGGCGAGAATGGCCGTTAGTCGCGCACGAATGCAGGCTGCTATGGCGCGCAGGGCCGCGTTCTTCTGCTCATTGGAGGCCAGGGCGATGCGGCGGGCTGCCTGGCGGGCACAGCGGCCCAGGTCGCCCATCAGCGCCGGGACGTCCGGATTCTCAACCGAAGCCGCACCTGATGCGTTGAGGTGTTCGACGAGCGAATTGTCGCTCAAGGCTCGAGTGTCATCCATGTCCAAGTCCCAGCCCTCCGCTCTCAGGAGGGAAGCTCACGATCCCCGATCCATAGCACGCCGAGCCACCCCAGGGCCAAGCCGTTCCTTGCAACCCTCACCCGAGCCCGCCGAGATCCGGGTGGGAACCTCGGGCTGGCACTACAAATCCTGGCATGGACCATTCTATCCGCAGAGCCTGAAGATCAAGGATTTCCTCATCCATTACGCCGGACGCTTCGATACGGCCGAGATCAATAACTCCTTCTATCGCCTGCCGACCGAGCAGGCGGTGAAGGCATGGCGCGAGAGCGTGCCGGAGGGATTTCTGTTCGCTTGGAAGGTCTCGCGCTTCATCACGCACATGAAGAAGCTGAAGGGCATCGAGGAGAGCATCGACCTCGTGTTTGGCCGAATGGATGGCCTGGGCGATGCCTTCGGGCCTGTCCTGTTCCAGC
The DNA here is from genome assembly GCF_054049475.1 of Microvirga sp. P5_D2. NCBI lineage: Bacteria > Pseudomonadati > Pseudomonadota > Alphaproteobacteria > Hyphomicrobiales > Methylobacteriaceae > Microvirga > Microvirga sp. P5_D2. Next base: position 23,056 of record NZ_JBFUMH010000061.1, read on the forward strand.
TGCCGCCCATGCTGAGGGCCAATGACGAGAACCTGGAACGGCTGGCGCGGTGTCTGTCGCTCGTTCCGGAGAACCGGCGCATCGCGTTCGAGTTTCGCCACCCGAGCTGGTACGAGGAACAGACATTCCGCATCCTTCGCGATCACAACGCGGCGCTCTGTCTATCGGACCATGCGGATGCTCCCGCGCCTTGGCTGACCACGGCCGACTTCGTCTATGTGCGGGCCCATGGGACCAACGGACGCTATGCCGGAAGCTACAGCAAGGAGGCTTTGAGCGACTGGGCCTTCCAGATCATGGAGTGGCGCGGGAACGGGCGCGATGTCTACGTCTATTTCGACAACGACATCAAAAGCGCCGCCCCTGGCGATGCTCAGACCCTGCTCGAACTCTTGGAGGAGTAGTCTCTTCGAGGATTAGTCGCTCAAAGCCATGTCGTCCCGGTGCACCATCTCGGTGCGTCCCGGATAACCGAGGATCGCCTCGATCTCGCGGCTCGGGCGACCGATGATGCGCGCCGCATCATCCGCATCGTAGGCCACGAGACCGCGGCCGAGAACGCGGTTCTCGTCGCGGATCGTCACGGCATCGCCGCGATGGAACGACCCCTCGATCCGGCGCACGCCCACGGGCAGAAGGCTCGCGCCGCCTTTGAGCGCGCGCGCCGCGCCATCATCCACAATGAGCGTGCCGCGCGTCTCAAGCGCACCGGCGATCCAGGTCTTGCGCGCGGTCGCGGGATTGGAGGGCGTGAGGAACCAGGTGCAGCGCCCGCCTTCCGCGACACATTTCAGCGGATTTTTCGCACGTCCATCGGCGATGACCATATGCGTGCCGCTGGCGGTCGCGATCTTGCCCGCCTCCACCTTCGTGCGCATGCCGCCCCGCGAGAGTTCGGAAGCCGCCCCCCCGGCCATCGCCTCGATGGCAGGCGTGATGCGCTCGACCACCGGAATGTGCTGCGCGTTGGGATCGGCTGCGGGCGGCGCGGTATAGAGCCCATCGATATCGGAGAACAGCACCAGCAGGTCGGCGCCGATCATGGTCGCGACGCGCGCGGCGAGACGATCGTTGTCGCCGTAGCGGATCTCGGATGTGGCGACGGTGTCGTTCTCGTTGACGACAGGCACCGCGCGCATTTCAAGAAGCTTCAACGTGGTCGCGCGCGCATTCAGGTAGCGCCGGCGCTGCTCCGTATCGGCGAGCGTCACCAGAATCTGCCCGGCGGTGATGGCGTGATGCGCCAGCACTTCCGACCATATCCGCGCCAGCGCGATCTGGCCGACGGCCGCCGCCGCCTGGCTTTCCTCGAGACGCAAAGCACCGGAGGGCAGGCCCAGCACCGTGCGGCCCATGGCGATGGCGCCCGACGAGACCACCAGCACATCCGCCCCTTGCGCATGAAGATCGGCGATGTCTTCGGCAAGCGCCGCAAGCCATGCATGGTTCAGCCGTCCGCGCGCCCTGTCCACCAGAAGCGCGGAGCCGACTTTGAGAACGACGCGGCGGAACTGATGGATCTGCGGGATCACGGGCGCCACTCGTCCTGAGTCTCGACCGCAATCTCCTCGGCCTTCGCCTCGTCGATCACCGTGAGGAGTGACTGCAGCACTTCCTGCACGCCCTGGCCGGATGCCGAGGACAACACGAGGGGCGTGCGCTTGCAGGCCTTCTTCAGCTTCTTGAGCTGCTCCTTCAGCGTCTCCTCATCCAGCGCATCCGCCTTGGAGAGAGCGACGATCTCGGGCTTGTCCGCAAGGCCATGGCCATAGGCTTCGATCTCGTGGCGCACGGTCTTGTAGGCCTCGCCCGCATCCTCGCTCGTGCCTTCCACGAGATGCAGCAGCACGCGGCAGCGCTCCACATGGCTCAAGAAACGGTCGCCGAGGCCCACGCCTTCCGAGGCACCCTCAATGAGCCCCGGAATATCGGCCAGCACGAACTCGCGGTTATAAACGCGCACCACACCGAGCCCCGGATGGAGCGTGGTGAAGGGATAATCCGCGATCTTGGGCTTTGCCGCGGTGACAGCGGCAAGGAAAGTGGACTTTCCGGCATTGGGCAGCCCGACCAGACCCGCATCGGCGATGAGCTTGAGGCGCAGGATGAGCGTGTGCTCGATACCCTCCTGGCCTGGGTTGGCCCGGCGCGGCGCGCGGTTGGTGGAGGTGGTGAAATAGGCGTTGCCGAAGCCGCCATTACCGCCTTTGGCGAGCAGAACCCTCTGGCCCACATAGGTCATGTCGGCGATGACGGTCTCGCCGTCTTCTTCCAGGATCTCCGTGCCGGCCGGAACTTTGAGCACCGCATCGGCGCCCTTGGCGCCCGCGCGGTTCTTGCCCATGCCGTGGCCGCCGGTCTTGGCCTTGAAGTGCTGCTGGTAGCGATAATCGATGAGGGTGTTCAGGCCCTCCACGCATTCGGCCCAGACATCACCGCCACGGCCGCCATCGCCGCCGTCCGGCCCGCCGAACTCGATGAATTTTTCACGGCGAAACGATATGGCACCGCCACCGCCGTTGCCGGAGCGAATATAGATTTTGGCTTGGTCGAGAAATTTCATAACCCGTATCCTTTACGGGACGAGAGCATTTTCCGCAAAGTGGGTCCGGTTTTGCGCGAGAAAATGCGACAAGCCAAGACTTTTCAAAGCACTCTTCGGTTTAAAGGACCGGAAAATGCTCCTGTTACGGGCAGCAGAAAAATAAGGAAAGAGCGCTTCCCGATTGTGGGAAGCGCTCCGGTTGATCAGCTGGCCAGGGAAACAGCCCTGTCCATTTCGACCTCGATGCAGTTGGGCTCGGGAATGAGGCCCATCTGCGACCAGGTCTTGAGGCTTTCCCATGCCCGCCGGTCGAGGCGGAAATGATCGGCCGGGTAGAGACCGCCCCTGGCGGGCAGTTCCATGAGGCCGGCGCCCTGATAGGCGAAGCCGCACTTCTCCAGAACCCGCCGGGAACTCGGATTGATGACCCGGGCGCTCGCGGTCAGCTCGGTCTCGTCGCCATAGGCGAAGAAGGCATCGATCAGAGCCCGCGCCGCTTCCGTGGCATAGCCCTGGCCCCAGGAGGGGATGCCGAGCCAATAGCCGAGATGCGGCTTGCCGTTCTCCGGATCGGGACTGATGCCCACCATCCCGATCAGGCTGTTGGGCTTGCCCTTCGGGGTGATGGCGAGCTGCAGACTTTCGCCGTTCGCATTGGCGTGCCTGGCCTGGAAGATGAACCTCTCGGCTTGCTCCGGGGAGTAAGGATGCGGAATTCGAGCCGTCATGTCCGCGACAGCTTTCTCACCGGCCAGGCGTACGATCGCCTGGGCATCCGCAAGTCGGGGCCAGCGCAGCCAAAGGCGGCGGGTCTCGAGACGGAAAACGTCGTCACGGGTGAGGTCGGGAAACATGCTCTTGCTCCGATCCGAATGGGCCCCCTTGGCCCGGAAAACACGAAGGGGAGGTGGACATCCCACCTCCCCTGTCGGTTTTGGATCTGAGCTTGGCCTTTTCGGGCCTTAGATGGAGCTTCTGATCCGCCGGGTCGGTGTGATGCCGGCGGGAGCTCCTTCGTTTTGCTCTCGCCGTTTACTCTGCGGCCTCTTGGGCCGGGACGACCGATACGAACGCTCGGCCTTGACGCGTAAGGAATCGGACTCGGCCATTGGCCGTGGCAAAGAGGGTGTGGTCTTTGCCCATGCCGACGTTAGCGCCGGCAYGCCATTTGGTGCCGCGCTGACGAATAATGATGTTGCCAGCGATCACCTGTTGATCGCCGAACTTCTTGACGCCGAGACGACGGCCTGCGGAGTCGCGGCCGTTGCGAGACGAACCGCCTGCTTTTTTATGAGCCATGGGTATGTACTCCCGTGTTCTGTTTCAGGTGCCGAACGCTTATTCAGCGGTGGCCGGCGCAGCTTCGTCAGCCGCAGCCTTGGTGGTCTTCTTGGCCGCAGCTTTCTTGGGCTTCGCGCCAGCGGCGAGGATCTCGGTGATCCGCACCACGGTATAGTCCTGGCGATGCCCGCGCTTGCGGCGCGAATTCTGGCGACGGCGCTTCTTGAAGGAAATGACCTTCTCGCCGCGGGTGTGCTCCACCACTTCGCCTGCCACGGTCACGCCCTCGATGAGGGGCGCGCCAACCTGGGTGCTGCCGTCGTTGGTGACCATGAGAACCTGGTCGAAGGTAACGGCGGYACCCGGCTCGCCCGCGAGCGTAGCGATGGTGATGACGTCATTGGCGGCAACGCGATACTGCTTGCCGCCGGTCTTGATCACTGCGAACATCTTGATCCTCGTGTTCAAACCCAATTCTCAACGGGAAATCTCCCGCAGGATTGGCTTTTTGGCAGTTTCCGGCTTCAATTCACGACTACATAACGCAGCCGCACGGATTGGCGCAGGCACTCGTACCCGCCCATAGAGGAAGGCTACCTACGGGCTGCCCCCGGATTTGTCAATCAAAAACCTTGATCAAGGCGCTTGAACACCCGCCAAGCCCATGATATCCACCCGGCCTCAACCAGCGGGCTAAATGCCTTCGCGACCCGGAGAGGTGGCAGAGTGGTTGAATGCACCGCACTCGAAATGCGGCATACGGGCAACCGTATCGGGAGTTCGAATCTCCCCCTCTCCGCCAGATCTTCTTACAACGCACTGATTTAATTGCTTTTTAGCATTCGTTGCGGGCGAAGCCCCTCATTATGCCCCACATTTTTGAGTGCATTGCACTGGACCTTTTTGGATCCAGCCCTGTGCGGACAAAAAGACGATTTGTCCGCACAGGAGAGAGCCAGGTTACGGACGAGGCAGGTCTTGAGAGAGCACCTGGAGCTCAACCCCAATTCAACAGCGGAGCACAGGCAGCGGCTGATCACAGTCCACTTGATCCTTATCACGCCCGCCCTGCTCGGCCTGGTCGTGGTTATTCTCATCAGACGACCCGCTATCCGATCGACGCCTTAGCGGGAAAGAAACTTTGTGACACACCTTGAAGCGTGACCACTTTCTGGAATTCTCGGTCTAAAGTATCAGACCTACCCGCGATTTCATCCAACGCTCACTGCGATCCCCCGGAGATGCGAGCGATCGGCGCGTTGAACGTGCGCGCAACCTCCCGGGCGACGGCCTCGGAATGGCCGGAGCGCGAGTAGTAGACCACCGCAACCGCCAGGTTCGGTTCCCCCACCGGCGCGTAGGCGCCGCTCACGACGTAGGTCCGGTCTTTCACGGCCATCAAGGCGAAGGCGGCGATCCCAAGGAC
>NZ_JBFUMH010000062.1:0-27791 GCF_054049475.1 Microvirga sp. P5_D2
GTACCGGCATCATCGCCGGCGGCCCGATGCGCGCCGTCTTCGAGGCGGTCGGCATGCAGGACGTCGTGTCCAAGTCGCTCGGCTCGTCCAACCCCTACAACCTCGTTCGCGCGACGTTCGACGCGCTCAAGAACGAGGACAGCCCGCGTTCCGTGGCTGCTCGCCGTGGCCTGAAGGTCTCGACGCTGCAGGCTCGTCGTCGTGACGCCGATGCGTCCGCCGACCTCGGCGCTGATGCGTAAGGGGGGCTTCCAACATGGCAAAGAAGCCTGCAGCTGCAGCAACAACCATCACCGTTGAGCAGATCGGTTCGCCGATCCGCCGCGAGTCCAAGCAGCGTCAGACGCTGATCGGTCTCAAGCTCAACAAGCTTCACCGCACCTCGACCCTCGAAGACACGCCGTCCGTGCGTGGCATGATCGAGAAGGTCAAGCACCTCGTGCGCGTTGTCGACGGGCAGTGAGGAGAGCGTCATGAAACTGAATGAAATTCGTGACAACGAAGGTTCCACCAAGAACCGCATGCGTGTCGGCCGTGGTATCGGCTCCGGCAAGGGCAAGACCGGCGGTCGTGGCGTCAAGGGACAGACGTCCCGCTCGGGCGTAGCGATCAAGGGTTTCGAAGGCGGCCAGATGCCTCTGCATCGTCGTCTGCCGAAGCGCGGCTTCAACAAGCCGAACGCGATTGATCTCAACGAGGTCAATGTCGGTCGCATCCAGCAGGCCATCGAGGCCGGCAAGCTCGACAAGGCCGCTGCGGTTACCGTCGAGTCGCTGGTTGCCGCCGGTGTTGTCTCCAAGCCGCGCGACGGCGTGAAGATCCTCGGCGTCGGCGAGCTCAAGGCTAAGCTGTCCTTCCAGGTCCACGGCGCGTCCAAGTCGGCCGTCGAGGCGATCGAGAAGGCTGGTGGTTCGGTGACCCTTCTGGGCGCCGTTGCGCAGGCGTGAGCCAGCGCCCACATTAATCAAGATCCAAGCGGCGGCCCGCGTCTGATCGCGTGGCCGCCGTTTGTGTGTTGTGAGTTCAGAATTTTTCCGTTTGACTGCGCTTCCTGGAAGCACAATCAAGCAAATGCCTCTCAGGTTTGCATGGTCGGATYGGACAACGGGTCCTTGAGGTCGGTCATGCTTGGGTATTTCGGGGACGAAACATGGCTTCAGCAGCCGAGCAACTAGCCGCAAACATCAATTTCGGTTCGATCGCCAAAGCCGAGGAATTGAAGAAGCGCATTTGGTTCACCCTCGGCGCGCTCATCATCTATCGCCTTGGTACCTACATTCCGCTGCCCGGCATCGATCCGGAGGCTCTTCGTCAGAGCTTCCAGGGCGCCAGCGGTGGCGTTCTCGGCCTCTTCAACATGTTCTCGGGCGGCGCCGTCGAGCGCATGGCGATCTTCGCCCTGAACATCATGCCGTACATCTCGGCATCGATCATCGTGCAACTTCTCACCTCCGTTCTGCCCTCTCTCGAGGGGCTGAAGAAGGAAGGGGAGTCCGGCCGCAAGATCCTCAACCAATACACCCGCTACCTGACGGTCTTCCTCGCGCTCTTCCAATCCTGGGGCATCGCGGTGGGATTGCAGGGCTCCGGCAACATCGTGCTCTCGCCTGGCCCGTTCTTCCTGATCTCCACGGTGATCACGCTGACCGGCGGCACCATGTTCCTCATGTGGCTCGGCGAGCAGATCACTTCGCGCGGCATCGGTAACGGCACCTCGCTGATTATCTTCGCGGGCATCGTGGCGAATCTACCCACGGCCATCGCCGGCACCCTCGAACTCGGCCGTCAGGGCGCGATCTCGACCGGCCTGATCATCGGCGTGATCGCCATGGCCATCGCGATCATCTACTTCGTGGTGTTCATGGAGCGCGCCCAGCGCCGCCTGTTGATCAACTACCCGAAGCGCCAGGTCGGCAACCGGATGTATGAGGGGCAGACCTCGTTCCTGCCGCTCAAGCTAAACACCTCGGGCGTGATTCCGCCGATCTTCGCCTCCTCGCTGCTGCTGCTGCCAGCCACTATCGCCAGCTTCCAGAGCAGCGCGGACGGTACCGGCATTATCTCGACACTCACGACCTATCTGGGCCATGGCCGGCCCGCCTACATGTTCATGTATGCGGCGCTGATCGTGTTCTTCGCGTTCTTCTACACGGCCATCGTGTTCAACCCGACCGAGACCGCGGACAACCTGAAGAAGCAAGGCGGCTTCATTCCGGGCATCCGTCCCGGCGAGCGGACCGCCGATTTCATCGATCAGGTGTTGACTCGCATCACGGTTCTTGGTGCAGCCTATCTCGTCATCATCTGCCTGATTCCAGAGCTTCTGGTGTCATATGCAGCCCTGCCATTCTACTTTGGCGGTACTTCGCTTCTGATCGTTGTGTCTGTTACCATGGACACCGTGGCCCAGGTTCATGGACATCTGCTGGCTCACCAGTATGAGGGTCTCGTGAAGAAGGCGAAGCTCAAGGGCGCGCGGCGGCGGTAAAAGCGGGTTCCACGCCGGGCGAGGCGAGGGCACCTGAGATAAGTGTGAGGGGGACGTCGATGAGGATCATCCTGCTGGGGCCGCCTGGGGCCGGCAAAGGCACCCAGGCCGTGCGTCTGGTCGAGCGCCTGGGAATTCCCCAGCTCTCGACCGGCGATATGCTCCGCGCAGCGGTGGCTGCCGGCACGCCGGTGGGCCTCAAGGCCAAGGCTGTGATGGACCGGGGCGATCTGGTGTCGGACGATATCGTCGTCGGCATCATCGCCGACCGGATCGAAGAGGCGGACGCCAGGCAGGGCTTCATCCTCGACGGCTTTCCCCGGACCGTAGCGCAGGCCGAGGCCTTCGACGCCATGCTGGCCGAGAAGGGCCTGAAGCTCGATGCGGTCATCGAGTTCAAGGTCAACGAGGGCGAACTGGTTGAGCGTATCGTCAAGCGGGCCAGGGAAACCGAGGCCCGGGGCGAGCCAGTCCGCAAGGACGACAACCCCGACATCTTCAAGACCCGCCTCGAAGCCTACCGGACTCAAACGGCTCCGCTTTCGGCCTATTACCAGGGCAAGGCGACACTGAAGACCGTGGATGGCATGCGGCCCATCGACGAAGTCACCGAAGCGGTCAAGGGAATCCTGGGTTGCTAAGGGATAGGGGGCTTGACGAACGGGCTTAAACCCGTTACGGGCATGCCTCTTGCACAAGAACCTGCATATCCAGAGGGTTTCGTGAGGAACCACTCTGGCTTGTTGCGTTCGCAATAAACCCGCGCATGGGCCGGCCTCCACCGGACGCGCGATAACATCAACGGAAGCTCAGGCTTCGACACATGGAGACAGACGATGGCCCGTATAGCAGGCGTCAACATCCCGACAGCCAAGCGCGTTGTGATCGCGCTTCAGTACATCCACGGCATTGGCGCCAAGAAGGCCCAAGAGATCGTCGAGAAGGTCAACATCCCGGCCGAGCGCCGCGTGAACCAGCTGACCGACGCCGAAGTTCTGGCAATCCGCGAGACCATCGACCGCGACTATATCGTGGAAGGTGACCTTCGCCGTGAAGTGTCCATGAACATCAAGCGCCTCATGGATCTCGCCGCCTACCGTGGCCTTCGTCACCGTCGCAGCCTGCCCACCCGTGGCCAGCGCACGCACACGAACGCCCGTACCCGCAAGGGCAAGGCGAAGCCGATCGCCGGCAAGAAGAAATAAGTTTTCAGCGGCCACCCCTCCGGGTGGCCCTTATCTCCCGAGCGCCTGGCATGACGGGCGCGTTTGAAGGACCTTTGGAATGGCTAAAGAAGCAACCCGCGTCCGCCGCCGCGAACGTAAGAATATCGTCTCCGGCGTGGCGCATGTGAACGCCTCGTTCAACAACACCATGATCACCATCACCGATGCCCAGGGCAACACGATCTCGTGGTCCTCGGYCGGCGCGATGGGCTTCAAGGGCTCGCGCAAGTCGACCCCGTACGCCGCGCAGGTTGCCGCTGAAGATGCGGCCCGCAAGGCTTCCGAGCACGGCATGCGCACCCTCGAGGTCGAARTTTCCGGTCCCGGCTCCGGCCGTGAGTCCGCGCTGCGCGCCCTCCAGTCGGCAGGCTTCACCGTCACCTCGATTCGTGACGTGACGCCGATCCCGCACAACGGCTGCCGTCCGCGCAAGCGTCGCCGCGTCTAATCGCGCGAGCTACAACGAGAGTGGTTGGTAGTTTGTCGTTCGCCTCGGGCAACCACGAACTACCAACGACTGACGATCAACTATTCGCCACTCGCTAAGAGAAGGTGTCGACCGTGATCCAAAAGAACTGGCAAGAACTGATTAAGCCGAACAAGCTCGAAGTTGCTCCCGGCGACGATCCGAAGCGCATTGCGACGGTCGTGGCTGAGCCGCTTGAGCGCGGTTTCGGCACGACGCTCGGCAACTCCCTGCGTCGCGTTCTGCTGTCGTCGCTCCAGGGCGCCGCGGTGACGTCGATCCATATCGACGGCGTGCTGCACGAGTTTTCCTCCATCCCGGGCGTCCGCGAGGACGTGACGGATATCGTCCTCAACGTGAAGACGATCGCCATCAAGATGCWGGGCGAGGGCCCGAAGCGCATGACGCTTCGCAAGACCGGCCCCGGTGCTGTCACCGCTGGCGATATCAACACCGTTGGCGACGTGCAGATCCTGAACCCCGAGCTGGTGCTCTGCACTCTCGACGAGGGCGCCGAGATCCGCATGGAGTTCACCGTCGATACCGGCAAGGGCTATGTGCCGTCCGAGCGCAACCGCGCTGAGGATGCCCCGATCGGCATGATCCCAGTCGACTCGCTGTACAGCCCGGTCAAGAAGGTGTCCTACCGTATCGAGAACACCCGCGAGGGCCAGATTCTCGACTACGACAAGCTCATCATGACCGTCGAGACCAACGGCGCCGTGACCCCTGAGGATGCCGTGGCTTATGCCGCCCGCATCCTGCAGGATCAGCTCCAGGTCTTCGTAAACTTCGAAGAGCCCCGCAAGGAAGAGGCTGCCGCCGCCGCGCCGCAGCTTCCGTTCAACCCGGCGCTGCTCAAGAAGGTCGACGAACTCGAGCTGTCGGTCCGCTCGGCGAACTGCCTGAAGAACGACAACATCGTCTATATCGGCGACCTCATCCAGAAGTCCGAGGCGGAAATGCTCCGCACCCCGAACTTCGGCCGCAAGTCGCTGAATGAGATCAAGGAAGTTCTGGCCGGCATGGGCCTGCACCTCGGCATGGACGTGCCGGGCTGGCCGCCGGAGAACATCGAAGATCTCGCGAAGCGCTTCGAAGAGCACTACTAAGAATTCCGAAGCCGCCCCTCGAACGAATGGGCGGCTTCGATCACCCCGTCGGAAAACCGGCGGTAATTAAAGAGACGGCCGTACCTTGGCACGGCGGCCGGAAGATTTAGGAGAAAGCCAATGCGTCACGGATTTCGTGGTCGTCGCTTCAACCGCACGACCGAGCACCGCAAGGCAATGTTCGCCAACATGGCGGCTGCCCTGATCAAGCACGAGCAGATCATCACCACGCTCCCGAAGGCGAAGGACCTGCGTCCGGTCGTCGAGAAGCTGATCACGCTCGGCAAGCGCGGCGACCTGCATGCCCGCCGTCAGGCCATGTCCCAGCTGCGCGACGAAGGCATGGTGAAGAAGCTCTTCGCCGTCCTCGGCCCGCGCTACCAGGAGCGTAACGGTGGCTACACCCGCGTCCTGAAGGCCGGTTTCCGCTACGGCGACAACGCTCCGATGGCCGTGATCGAGTTCGTGGACCGCGACGTTGATGCGCGCGGCCAGGATTCCGGTCCGACCCAGAAGGACGAGCTCGTCGAGGCCGCTGAGTAATCCTCTGCGCCAGCTAGAATTCATGAAGGGCGGCTCTCGGGCCGCCCTTTTCTTATGCCCTGATGAGATCAGCGACCTTGCCGTGCGGCCGTGCCAGCGAGGAGCGCAGGGGCCGGGATGGTACTGGCTTCATGTTGGTCGGATCGCCGTGCATCGCCTCGGGAAAGCGGAAGCGGTAAGGACAATCGTGCAGCCAGAGGAAAACCGACATGGCGAGCCAGGCGTCCTCCAAGGCTCCGTGCGTATGTCCAATGCGTGTAAGGCCGATCTGTGAACAGGCCGTGTCCAGTGATGCGGAGCGGGTTACCCCTCGGCGCCGATAAGCGGCGAGAGTGCAGAACAGGGAGCTGCCGATTGGCGGGAAGCCGGATGCGGAGAGTTCCCGGCTGATGAACTTGGCGTCGAAGCTCACATTGTGGCCGACAACAACCGGCGTCTCGTTCAGAAATTGCCAGATCGTCTCGGCATGATCATTGAAGGCGTCCTGGTGCCGAAGCGCCCAGTTCGAGAAACCGTGAATCTGCTCCGCGCGAGGATGGCTGTCACGCCCCGGATCGAAGACAAGATACATCCATTCCGCCTCCAGGGAGCCGGTTTGAACGGACGCTGCCGATATCTTCACGAGCCCAATGGAAACGACACGATCTTCCGCGCCTACGCCTGTGGTTTCCACATCCGCGAAGACAAGCTCAGAATGCTTCAGAAGACCGTTTTCCATGGATATCCTTAGCTTTGCGGAGGACAGCGCGTCCGATGCCGCCCGCAGATTTTGTGAGCGAAGCAGGTCAACTCTTTTGCGTTTTTTCGAATTCAGATTATTCCGTTCCCTTTGCAACAGGAAACTGCAGCTATGCGTCCATCAGCCCTTCGCGCGCTCCCCGGCCTGTGCCTCAGCTTCGTCCTGTGCTGCGGCTCCTTTACCAGCGCCTTGGCCCAGACCCAGCGCGTTGCTCCCGAGAGCAAGGCTCAGATCCAGCTGTCCTTCGCGCCGGTCGTGAAGCAGACTGCCGGTTCGGTGGTCAATGTTTACGCCACCCGCTCCGAGCGGAGGCAGAACGCGGCCATGGAGGAGTATTTCCGCCGCTTCTTCGGGGACAACGCGCCCGGCGTTCCGCGCGGACGGGGCCAGAGCTCGCTGGGCTCCGGCGTCATCGTCGATTCTTCCGGCCTCGTCATCACCAACAACCACGTCATCGAGAATATGAACGAGGTGAAAGTGGCGCTCGCCGACCGGCGCGAGTTCGAGGCGGATATCGTGCTGCGTGATCCCCGCACGGATATCGCGGTGCTCAAGCTCAAGGACGCCACAAATCTGCAGGCCATCGAGCTCGGCGATTCCGAGGCCCTGCAGGTGGGTGACATCGTGCTGGCCATCGGTAACCCCTTCGGCGTCGGGCAGACGGTGACGCAGGGCATCGTCTCGGCGCTTGCCCGCACTCAGGTCGGCATTTCCGACTACCAGTTCTTTGTCCAGACGGATGCAGCCATCAATCCCGGCAATTCCGGCGGCGCGCTCATCGATATGAACGGCCGCGTGGTCGGCATCAACACGGCGATCTATTCCCGCTCGGGCGGCAGCATCGGCATCGGCTTTGCCGTGCCTTCCAGCATGGTGCGCGTAGTGCTCAATTCCGCCAAGGGTGGCGCCCGCAACGTGGTCCGTCCCTGGCTCGGCGCCCGCCTCCAGCCGGTGGACGGCGATATCGCGACCGGCCTTGGCCTTGAGCGCCCCACCGGCGTTCTGGTCACATCGGTTTATGAAAAAGGCCCGGCTGCCGAGGCCGGCTTGAAGCGAGGCGATGCCATTCTCTCGGTGGACGGCCAGTCCATCGATAACCCCGATTCCTTCGGCTACCGCTTCACCCTCAAGGGAACACAGGGCCAAGTGCCGATCACCATTCTGCGCGGCGGCAAGCAGAGCAATATCCAGGTCAAGCTTACGCCCCCGCCGGAGACGCCCTCGCGGGATCCGGTCAAGGGCCGCGCCCGCACGCCGTTCGCGGGGGCGACCCTCGTGAACATGTCGCCAGCGGTTGCCGACGAATTACAGGTCGAAGTCGGGGATGACGGCGTGGTCGTCGCGGAGCTCGAGGAACGCAGCGTTGCCGCAAGCCTCGGCTTCGAGAAGGGCGACCAGATCGTTGCCATCAATGGCGAACGTCTGAGCTCCACCAAGGATGCAGAGCGCATGATCGACCGCGCCGGCGGCTATTGGGAGATCACCGTCAATCGCGGCGGCCGCGTCTTCACCACGGTTCTCGGGCGATAAGCGCGACGGCAGCCTGCGGATGAGCTATTTGTATCGGCTCGCCTTTACGAGTTCGTGAGTCTCATGAGCGACCTGTTTTCATCCGCCGGCCTCGATCAGAACGCCCCTCGGCCCCTGGCCGACAGGATGCGGCCGCAGAAATTGTCCGAAGTCGTCGGCCAGGATCATCTGGTCGGGACGGACGGCATTCTCACCCGCCTGATCGCCTCGAAATCCCTCGGCTCCCTGATCTTCTGGGGGCCGCCCGGCACCGGCAAGACCACAGTCGCGCGGCTGCTCGCCCATGAGACCGAGCTTCACTTCGACCAGATCTCGGCGATCTTTTCCGGTGTTGCCGACCTGAAGAAGATGTTCGAAACGGCCCGGCATCGCCGGTCCACGGGCAAGGGCACGCTGCTGTTCGTGGACGAGATCCATCGCTTCAACCGCGCCCAGCTCGATGCCTTCCTGCCCGTCATGGAAGATGGCACGATCACGCTCGTGGGCGCGACCACGGAGAACCCGTCTTTCGAGCTGAACGCGGCGCTGCTCTCCCGCGCGCGGGTGCTGCTGTTCAAGTCGCTCGATGAGGAAGCGATTCAGAAAATCCTTCTAAGAGCCGAGGAGATCACCGGAAAATCCCTTGCGCYCGACGAGGAGGCGCGCGCCTCTCTCGTGCGTATGGCGGATGGTGATGGCCGAGCGGTGCTGACGTTGGCCGAGGAGGTCTGGCGCTCGGCGAAGCCGGAAGAGATCTTCGATGCGGAGCAGCTGCAGGAAATCATCCAGCGCCGCGCGCCGATCTACGACAAGGGGCAGGAGGGGCATTACAACCTGATCTCCGCGCTCCACAAAACTGTCCGCGGTTCCGACCCAGATGCGGCGCTCTATTATCTCGCGCGCATGTTGGACGCGGGCGAGGATCGCCTCTTCATCGCCCGCCGTCTCGTGCGCATGGCGGTGGAGGATATCGGCCTTGCCGATCCGCAGGCGCTGGTAGTTGCCAACGCTGCCAAAGACGCCTTCGATTTCCTCGGCTCGCCCGAAGGAGAACTGGCGCTTGCTCAGGCCGCGGTCTATCTCGCTACCGCACCGAAATCGAACGCGCTCTACACCGCCTATAAGGCGGCGACGGCGGTGGCGAAGGAGCACGGTTCGCTCATGCCGCCCAAGACCATCCTGAACGCGCCCACGAAGCTCATGAAGACAATCGGCTACGGCGCGACCTATCGCTACGATCACGACGAGCCGGATGCCTTCTCGGGCCAGGATTACTGGCCGGAGAAGCTCGGGCGGCAGCAGTTCTACGAGCCGGTGGACCGGGGCTTCGAGCGTGAGGTGAAGAAGCGTCTCGACTGGTGGGAAAAGCTCAGGCGCGAGCGGGAAGAGTAACATTGTATTGAAATGGCCAAGCCTCAAGCTAAGCTCGGCGGAGCTGGGAGGCTGCCATGACAATACGATTTGCGATCATCCTGTGTGCCTTGGGGCTGTTTGTCCCTTCCATCGCTCAGGCTCAGAAGATTGAGGTTGCACCCGGGATCACAGTGACCCGTAAGACCTATCCGGTGCCGAGCAACGAGGCGCCCTTCTTCAACTTCGTGGAGAAGAACGAAGCGCAGAAGGCGGCAGATCAGCGGTTGATCGCGGGCATTCTCCAACAGGGGTATGATCGTGCGAAAGCGGCGAACTTAGCCATCGTGAGCGGCAGCCGAGCTTTCATGCAAGACCGGGATCCCGCGACGGCCGCGAAACGCTTCAACCAAGCCTATCTCCTCGATCCGCAGCAGAGTGGCATCTATCATGGCTTCGCAATGGTGGTCGCCCATCGCTTCCGGGATTTCGAGTATGCGGATGAGCTGTACCGGGTCGCAGCCCGGATGAAGTCGCCTGCTGCTTCCTTGAGCGCCGATCATGGTCGGATGTTTCTCCTGGCGGGACGCCCCGTTGATGCGGTGCCGCTTCTCAAGAAAGCTGTCGTCGATATGCCGAGTTGGGCGGTGCCTCGCATGAATCTCGCCTGGGCCGTCCTGATGAGCGGTGACAAAGTCGAAGCTTGCCGCCTGAAAGCGCAGGTGAAGGGGCAGGATCTGGAGAATCTGCTACAGGAACTGGAGATGTTTCAGCAAAAGGCCAATTGCTAGGCTATGCAGGCTTATCTCCTCGTCTTCCTCGGCGCCGGTATAGGCGGGGCGCTTCGACATGCGGTGAATGTCGGCTGCGCCCGCCTGTGCGGCACCGCATTTCCGTGGGGCACCATGACGGTGAACGTGATGGGGTCATTCATCATGGGGGCCATCGCGGGGTGGCTCGCCTTCAAGGCCGGGGAGGGATGGAGCCAGCCTCTGCGCCTGTTCCTGACAACGGGCATTCTCGGCGGCTTCACGACCTTCTCCGCCTTCTCCCTCGATGTAGTGCTGATCTGGGAGCGCGGACAGCTGGGCCTTGCAGGGGCCTATATGGCGGCGTCCGTTCTTCTGTCGATTGCAGGTCTCCTCGTGGGGCTTGCCGCTGTCCGCTCTCTCGTCGCTTAGATTCTGTGCAGGCTTGCCCTGCTTCGTCAGCGTTCAGGAGAATTGCCGCCGGTGCGGCGCTCTGCTACCCACATCGCATGAGAAAGAATGGTTCAGGACAGAATGGCGCCCGCAGCGGCGGACGCTCGGGCACCCGGCAGGGTTTTCGCTCGCGCGAGGAGAAGCCGGTGCGTGGGGGCAGGGCCGCCAAGGAAGGCGCCGTGAAGGCCGCCGCCAAGGCGGCAGGAAAGGCCCCCAGTCGTGCGCGCCCGGTATCGGAGAAGCGTGAGCGGCCCGTCGAGAAGGCGATAGCCAAGCCTGCCGCCGCCGAGGCACCGAACAAGCCTACGCGCGCCCAAGCCAGGGCTGCGGCCCAGGAGGTTCTGGCGACCGGCGTGCAGACGCTGGTGGTCGAGCCGGACGAGGCCGATATGCGCGTCGACCGTTTCCTTGTCGCGCGCTTTCCCCAGCTCGCCTTCACCCATATCCAGCGCATCGTCCGTAAAGGCGAGCTGCGCGTCGACGGCAAACGGGCCCAGCCCAACGATCGCCTGACCGCGGGGCAGAAGGTTCGCATTCCGCCGCTGAAGCTCGACCAGCCGCGACCGGTTTCCCGCAGCCCGGCGAAGGACCAGAGCGATCTCGACTTCCTGAAGTCGATCACGCTCTATGAGGACAAGGACGTTCTCATCATCAACAAGCCCATGGGGCTTGCCGTGCAGGGCGGCTCGGGCACCACGCGGCACGTGGACGGGCTGCTCGCATGTATGACGGACGCTGACGGGCAGAAGCCGCGCCTCGTCCACCGGCTCGATAAGGACACGGCAGGCTGCCTCGTCATCGCGAAGACGCGCTTTGCCGCGTCCACGATGGCGAAGTCCTTCCGCGCCCGCACCACGCGCAAGATCTATTGGGCGCTGGTGGCGGGCGTGCCACGCGTGCGGCAGGGCAGGGTCTCCACCTACCTCGCCAAGGAAGGCGACGAAGGCGATTCCCGCATGAAGGTGGCGCATCATGGCGATGAGGGCGCGAGCCACGCGCTTACCTACTACGCCACCATCGACACGGCGGCGCAGAAGCTCGCATGGCTGTCGCTGAAGCCGGTTACGGGGCGCACGCACCAGCTGCGCGCGCACGCGGCCCATATCGGCCATCCCATCGTCGGCGATCCGAAATATTTCGACATCGAGAATTGGGAATTGCCCGGCGGCATCCAGAGCAAGCTGCACCTGCTCGCGCGGCGCATCGTCATCGCGCATCCGAGAACGGGCAAGCCCATCGATGTCACCGCGCCGCTGCCGCCGCATATGCAGCAGAGCTTCAACCTGCTCGGCTTCGATACGAGCCAGTATGATCCCATCGTCGAAGCGCCCGAGGAGTAGAGCGGGCGTTACCTCCTTCGGGCTCCTCCGCCGTCGCACTTTTGCCGTGCGTTCGGCGCACCATGCCACGACTCGTTCGGCCTGATGGGCCGTGCGGGCCATTGGCAAGGAGGAGATCGATGGAACACAAGGATCTCGACACTCTCCGTATCGTCGCCGACGTTCAGCCGAGGACTCTGACCCAGCCGGAACGACTTCAACGCTGGATCGACCTTCTCGAACGCGATCCGACGCGCCGACTCAATTCTCTTGGTGAAATCGAGTACAAGCCGCCGGCGGAGCGGGCGCTCGTCCGCGAGGATAATTCTCCGCTCAGCATTGCCTATGCGGACCCGGTTCTCAGGGCGGATGGTCTCGAGAGCGATAGGCTCGGCGATGTCATGCGCTATTTCGAAATCTCGGACGGGCAGGCGCATTACGCCCTGTGCTCATGCCTCAGCGGGCACACGGCGGAAGCCGGTTCCTTCGCCCGGAGATTGCGCAACAGCACGGGCAGCACCGCCTGGCATTCCGCCATCGGAGCCTGGGCGCTCGCCAGCCTCGCCGTCAGCCTGCCGGGTATCATCTACCTGCTGAGCTGAAACAGCGCCGCATATGACCACGCGACCGGAGGACGTAATCCGTCCTCCGGTCGGACCTGTTTGACTGTTGCTGCAAGCTCGTCGATGAAGAAGGGGTCAGCCCATCGCATAAGGCTCCCGGCCCATGCTTCACGTCGCTCCCGTCACCCTGTCGACGGATCGCCTCACTCTCCAGCCCCTGACCCTCGATTACGTCCCGGCTTTGGCCGAGGCCGCGCGCGATGGGGAGCTGTGGGAGAAGAAGACCACGACGGTGCCCAGGCCTGAAGGATTCGAGGATTATGTAAGGAAGGCGCTGAAGTTGCAGGAGGCAGGTCTCGCACTTCCTTTCGCGACCGTGGTCAGGGATGGCAATCAGGTGGCGGGATCGACCCGCTTCATGAACATCGACGCCGCCAACCACCGGGTCGAGATCGGCACCACATGGATCGCCAAGTCCTGGCAGCGCACCTTTGTCAACACGCACGCTAAGTTCCTGATGCTCCGGCATGCCTTCGAGGATCTGGGATGCAATGCGGTCGAGATCCGCACGCACTCCCTCAACGACCAGTCGCGGGCGGCCATCGAGCGGCTCGGCGCCAAGCTCGACGGCATCCTGCGCCGTCACATGATCATGCCCGATGGGCACATCCGCGACACGGCGGTCTATAGCATCGTCCGTGAGGAGTGGCCCGAGGTGAAGGACGGGCTGGAAAAGCGGCTATCAGCCTAAAAAGGATGCTGGAACGGGCGCTGCGAGGGTGCGTTGATCCTGAATGTTATGACACAGGATGTTGAGCAAATGGGCAGTGCAGTTCGCGACAACCCGGATCGCCACCGCTTCGAGCTTGAGCGCAATGGCCAGCTCGCCTTCGCGACCTATGAGCGGCGCGATTCTTCCCTTGTAATCCGCCATGTGGAGGCGGCCGTTCCGCTGCGGGGCACGGGCGCTGCCGGCGATCTGATGCAAGGTGTGGCGGAGATCGCACGCTCCGAGGGCCGCAAGATCACGCCGCTCTGCGGCTACGCTTACGCCTGGATCCGTCGGCACCGGGAATATCACGACCTTCTGAACTAAATTTGATCCCCTCCAAATCGGGTGTGCCTTTTCGCCGTACTGCGAACTGCGTCAAAACAGACTAGACATCGGCCTTCATTGAAAAAAGTGACAGCCGTTCTAGGGGGCTCCCGTGTCTAACGTGATTGAGAAGGCAAGAAGGCTTTTCCGTAAGAAAAGCGTAGCCATTTCCGCCGCCGTCGTGGCCCTGCTGGTGGTCGCCACCGCAGTGACCGTGCCGCTCACCCTGTCGGACAATGTCGATGAAATTGCCTATTCCGATTTCTCCCGTGAGCTTGCAGCCGGCAAGGTGAGCAAGGTTCAGGTGGAGGAGGGCGGGCTGACCATCTGGATGGATCAGCGCGAAGCCTTCGTCCGCTTGCCTAGCGCCCTCCTGAGCGCGCAGACCATCGAGCGCGCCACGGCCGCCGGGGCAGAAGTGGATTTCAAGAAATCCGGCATCGACGCCTCTCACGCGGCGAGCTTTCTCGTCTCGCTGATCATGGTGGCCGCCGTGCTGGCGCTCGTCGCTATCCAGGCGGATTTCAAGCCGACCTCCCGCTGGCCTCGCAGCGTGAAGAATGTTGCCGACCGCTTCGATGACGTGGCGGGACAGGATGAGGCCAAGGCCGAGCTTCAGGAGGTGATTTCCTTCCTGAGCGATTCCAAAGCCTTCGAGATCGTCGGAGCCCGCATTCCCAGAGGCGTGCTGATGGTCGGTCCTCCCGGCACCGGCAAGACCCTGATCGCGAAGGCGCTGGCGGGCGAGGCGGGCGTCTCCTTCATGGCGGTTTCGGGCAGCGATTTCTCCGCGCCTCTCATCGGCATCGCGAAGGGGCGCGTGTCCAAGCTGTTCGAACAGGCGCGGAAGAAGGCTCCGTGCCTGATCTTCATCGACGAGATCGATGCCATCGGCCGCAAGCGCGGTGGTGGCGGTTCGGCGGCGGATCGCGAGTTTGAATCGACCCTCAACCAGCTCCTCGTGGAGATGGACGGCTTCAATACGACTTCCGGCGTCATCGTCATCGGAGCGACGAACCGGGTCGATGTGCTCGATCCCGCTCTGCTGCGTCCAGGCCGCTTCGACCGTCAGGTCCATATCGGCCTGCCCGACATCACGGGACGCGAGGCGATTCTCGGCGTGCATGCGCGAAATGTGAAGCTTGCCGCATGCGTGGAGCTCGGTTCCGTCGCGCGGGGCACGCCTGGGTTCTCGGGCGCCGATCTGGGCAACCTCCTGAACGAGGCCGCGATCTTCGCTGCCCGCGAGGGCGTCGCGGAGATCACCCGCGATCACCTGGAGGCCGCCCGCAACAAGATCATCATGGGCCTGGAGCGCCGCTCCCTCGTGATCACCAGCGAGGAGCGTCGCCTCGTCGCCGTCCATGAGGCGGGACATGCGCTTTGCGCCTGCCTGATACCGGGTTCCGACAAGGTGCATAGCGCCACCATCATCCCGCACGGCCAGGCCCTCGGTCTCGTCATGCGCCTGCCCGAAAACGACCGCTATTGCATCCCAGTCGAGAAGCTCGAAGCCGATCTCATCGTCGCCATGGGCGGCCGCGCCGCCGAGGAAGTGGTGTTCGGCGCCCGCAAGGTGACGACGGGCGCCGCGAGCGACATTGCGCACGCCACCAACATCGCGACCCGCATGGTCACGGAATGGGGCATGAGCCCGACCATCGGCATGGTGAAAATCACGCGCTCGGGCGAGAGCCTGCCCCGCGAGGTGGAGCAGGAAATCCGCCGCATCATCGAAGAGATGTACAGCGCCGCGAAGGCCTGCATCGAGGACAACCGCGACGGGCTCGATGCCCTCGTCGACGCCCTTCTCGATCACGAGACCATCGATGGCGATGAGGTTCGCAGGATCGTTGCCGTGAACGAGGTGAAGCTGGCGGCCGCCTGACTGTCAGTCTTTTGCCGTCAAAGGCGCGTTGATCGTGCAGATCACGCCCTTTGGCGCGAAGTCGATCTCGACGGACCCGTTCAGCTCCTGAGCGAGACTGCGTTCGATGAGGCGGGTGCCGAAGCCGCGGTGTTCGGGAGTGACCACGGGAGGGCCATCGTACTCCTGCCATTTCATCGAGAGCTTTGACCGATCTCTCTTGTCGATCACGCTCCAATCGATGGTGATGCGGCCGTCTTCGCTGGAAAGAGCGCCGTATTTCATCGCGTTCGTGCCTAGTTCCTGGATCGCCATCGCAAGGGCGAGCGCGATGCGCGGCGGAAGGCGGATATCCGTGCCGGATACATCGAACCGGTCGCCGCGCGCGGCCTGGAAAGGTTCGAGCGCCCTGTGAACGACCTCGCGCAGGTAAGCCCCATCCCAATTCTCGCGGGTGAGCACATCGTGCGCCCTGGAGAGAGCAAACAGCCGTCCCTCCACCGCATCTCGCGCCGCTGCCGCCGTTTCGGCATTGCGCAGGCTCTGCGTGGTGATGGATTGCACGGTGGTGAGCGTATTCTTCACGCGATGATTCAGCTCATTGATGAGAAGCCGGAGATGCTCCTCCGCCTTCCTGCGCTCCGTGATATCGAGCGCGACGCCGACTGCGCGGGTCGGTACGCCGTTCGTGTCGCCGAGAAGCTCTGCGCGGAGCAGGAGCCAGCGCGGCGAGCCGTCCGGCCAGATGATCTTGAGCTCTGTTTCCACATAGCGGTCGCCTCCTGAGATMGCCTCCCGGGCAATCTGATGGAGACGCTTTCTTTCGCCGGGCGCGTAGCGGTTTTGGATTTCATCCGTCGTGGGCGTTGCTTCCGGTGGGAAGCCGAGAAGCTGGTTCAGTTCCGGCGACGACTTGATCGTGCGCGCCGTATTGTCGGATTCCCAGATCGCCATGCGGGCCGCGTCGATGGCAAGGCGCAGCCGGCCTTCGCTCGCGGCGAGAGCCTGCTGCGAGCGCATCGACTCCGTCAGGTCGGAGGCGAGCACATAGAAGCCCACAACCTCTCCGTCCTCGGTGCAGTCGGGGATGTATTCCGAGCGGGTGTAGCGAAGGCCGCCGGAGAGCGGAGCCCACCATTCGTGGCCCGTGCGCTTACCGGACAGAACCGTATCGATGTAGGGCTTCACGCGCGAATATGCTTTTTCGCCGACGGCATCGAGCAGAGTGACGCCATAGAGGCTTTCAGGACTGAGCCCCATCCAGGTCTGGTAGGCCCTGTTGTTGAAGCGGTAGCGCTGTTCCGCATCGACGTAACCGATCAGTGCGGGAATATTGTCGGTGATCTGCCGCAGCTTCTTCTCGCTGTCGCGCAGCTTTCTCTCGCTGGCCGCCAGAAAGGCGCGCGAATCCTCCAGCGTGTCGATGCGCGACACGGCTGTCGGGCTGTCGGTTTTTTCCTGCAGCTGGGCACGCAGAGCTTGGTTCTCACGCTCAAGCTTTTCCAGCTTCTTCAGAAGGGCATCTGCGTCGATGGTCTCGGATTTGTTCATTCACCTATGCTCGGGCAGGTTCTTGTCCCATCAATCTTTTTCGGCAGTTTGTGACCCTCCGTCAATGAATGTTCACGGAGTGAGGATCACAGCCTAATCACTCGGCGAATGGCTGCGGCTTGTAAGTAGGCTTCATGTTTTGGAACGGTAGGCCGAACCCATGCCAATTACGCCCGTGAAGCTTGGCGCGGCGTAGGAATATCCGAAGGCGGAAGCCTGCTGGCGCAAAGCTTCGAATTTGAATAAGGTAGCGTCTCAGCATAGGGGCACAGAGTATGAAGCGTATCGTTCAAGCCGCTTTCGTCGTCGGCATCGGCTTTCTGGCAACGGCCTGCGACAAATGTGGCAACTGGAACATCAACAAGCCCCAGTTCTGTCAATCCACGATCCCGCAGAACTGAGCGGGTTGGACGCCTAACGTGAAGCTCGTCCTTTTCGATGTCGACGGCACGCTGGTCGACAGCCAGAACATCATCGTCGCATCCCTGCGTGAAGCTTTCCTGACGTATGATCTGGAGCCGCCGAACCGGGAGCGCTCGCTCTCCATCGTCGGGCTGTCCCTAGCGGAAGCCTTCATGGTGCTGCTGGGGCCGAAAGCTCCCATCGAGGGTTTGGTCAAAGCCTATAAGGACGTCTTTTCGGTCTTCCGCGAAGACCCCGCCTATCACGAGACCGTCTTTCCCGGCGTCGTCGAATGCCTCGCCTGGCTGAAGGAGCGGGAGGATGTGGTTCTCGGCATTGCGACGGGCAAATCCCAAAGGGGCGTCGCCCATCTCATGGAGCGGCATGGCAGGGGTGAGATCTTCTCCACCATCCAGACGGCGGACGATGCGCCCTCGAAGCCACATCCGGCCATGATCCATCAGGCCATGGAAGCCGTGGGCGTCGCGCCGGACGATACAGTCATGATTGGCGATTCCAGCTACGACATGGCGATGGCCCGCGCGGCCGGCGCTCTGCCGGTGGGCGTGTCCTGGGGCTTCCAGCCGGTGGCGGCGCTCACCGAGGCGGGAGCAGCCCATATCGTCGACAGCTATGGGGAGCTTGATCCGGTGCTGGACGCTTTCCTCGGCAGACCCTCGAAACTTTCCGCCTGATAGCCTATCTCACGCCCATGACAGATTCTCGCGACTGGTTCCCATCACAGGACGAGCCGAACCCCATGCGGGCGGCCCAGGCCGGCATGAAGCCCACCTTGCCCAAGCGCTTCTACAAGGAAGCGGGCGTCGAGGAGCGGGACGGCCTGTTCCACCTCACCCTGGACGGGCGGGTGGCCAAGACCCCGAGCAAGCAGGCGCTTGCCGTGCCCACACGCGGCCTTGCCGAGGCCATGGCCCAGGAATGGGCTGGGCAGGAGGCCGAGATCGACCCCGCCACAATGCCGGTCACCCGCATCGTGAATTCCGCCATCGACGGGGTCTCGCCGCGTCAGGCCGAGGTCGTGGACGATCTCGCGCGCTATGCCGGTTCCGATCTGGTCTATTACCGGTCAAGCGAGCCGGAGCGCCTCGCCCAAGCGCAGGATGCCGCCTGGAACCCGATTCTCGATTGGGCGCGCGATGAGCATGGCGCCCGCTTCTCCCTGGCGGAAGGCGTCATGCATGTGACCCAGCCGGATGAAGCCATTGCAGCGGTTCGCAGCCTGATCGAGCGGGTCGATTCGCCCTTCGCGCTGGCCGCTCTCCATGTGATGACGACGCTTTCCGGCTCTGTCCTGATCGCGCTCGCCCATGCCAAGGGGCCGCTCGATGTCGATCAGGCGTGGGCTGCGGCCCATGTGGACGAACTCTTTCAGGAGAGTGTGTGGGGCGAGGATTATGAAGCCATGGAGCGCCGGCGCAGGCGCGAGGCGGATTTCAGGGCCGCATCGGAAGTCTATCGGCTCACGACCGCACAATAAGAAAAGACCGCCGAGAGGGGGCTCCGGCGGTCTTTTCTTACGCGAGACAGCTTTATGGGCGGCGGAAAGTGATGCCGCAGCGCTTCCAGATCGAGGTATCCTCGACAGCCTGTATCTGCCCCTTCAGGCGAGGCACTGGAAAAATGTTATTATGTTTTGAATTCTAGAGCCCGAACCTCGGCCGTAAAGTGCTGTGGAACACACGCCGTTAGTGGGATTTTGAGGGACGTACGGCTGTGCTAAGCGAGAGAACCTTTTCCCCTCAAGGTCAGGGAAGACCCTATGAAGGACATGCTCGAACGTCTTGAAGATAGGCGCGCCCAGGCCCGGCTCGGCGGCGGCGAGAAGCGCATCGAGGCGCAGCACGCCCGAGGCAAGCTTACGGCCCGCGAGCGCATCGAGCTTTTGCTCGATAAAGGCTCGTTCGAGGAGTTCGACATGTTCGTCGAGCACCGCTCCACCGATTTCGGCATGGACAAGGCCAAGATTCCCGGTGACGGCGTCGTGACTGGCTGGGGCACCGTCAATGGCCGCACGGTCTTTGTCTTCGCCAAGGATTTCACGGTGTTCGGCGGCTCGCTCTCCGAGGCCCATGCCCAGAAGATCACCAAGATCCAGGACATGGCGCTGAAGATGCGCGCTCCCATCGTCGGCCTGTTCGATGCGGGCGGCGCGCGCATTCAGGAGGGAGTTGCGGCGCTCGGCGGCTATGGCGAGGTGTTCAAGCGCAACGTGATCGCCTCCGGCGTGATCCCGCAGATCTCCGTCATCATGGGGCCGTGTGCGGGCGGCGACGTCTATTCGCCTGCCATGACCGACTTCATCTTCATGGTGCGCGATCGCTCCTACATGTTCGTCACCGGTCCCGACGTGGTGAAGACCGTCACCAACGAGACCGTGACCTCGGAAGAACTCGGCGGCGCGAAGGTGCACACCACCAAATCCTCCGTGGCCGATGGTGCCTATGACAACGATGTGGAGGCGCTGCTTCAGGTGCGCCGCCTCATCGATTTCCTGCCCGCCAACAATATGGACGGCGTGCCGGAAATCCCGAGCTTCGACGATCCGAACCGCACGGACGACAGCCTCGATACCCTGATCCCGGATAATCCCAACAAGCCCTACGACATGAAGGAACTCATCCAGAAGGTCGTGGACGAGGGCGACTTCTTCGAGATCCAGGAATCCTACGCGAGGAACATCATCACCGGCTTCGCCCGCATCGAAGGCCGCACGGTCGGCTTCGTCGCTAACCAGCCGATGGTGCTGGCGGGCGTTCTCGACTCTGACGCTTCGCGCAAGGCCGCGCGGTTCGTGCGGTTCTGTGATGCCTTCAGCATCCCGATCGTCACCTTCGAGGACGTGCCAGGCTTCCTGCCGGGCACAGCGCAGGAATATGGCGGCCTCATCAAGCACGGCGCGAAGCTGCTGTTTGCTTATTCTGAGGCCACCGTGCCGCTGGTGACGGTGATCACGCGCAAGGCCTTCGGCGGCGCCTATGACGTGATGGCCTCAAAGCATATCGGCGGCGACGTCAATTATGCCTGGCCCACCGCGCAGATCGCCGTGATGGGCGCCAAGGGCGCGGTGGAAATCATCTTCCGCCAGGACATTGGTGACGCGGACAAGATTGCCGCCCGCACCAAGGAATACGAGGACCGCTTCATGTCACCCTTCGTCGCCGCCGAGCGCGGCTACATCGACGAGGTGATCATGCCGCATTCGACGCGTCGGCGGATCGCGCGGGCCTTGGCGATGCTGCGGCACAAGGAAACCGAGCGGCCCTGGAAGAAGCACGACAACATTCCGTTGTGATGCTCGACGCCTTGCCCCTCTCCCMTTTGCGGGAGAGGGTTTTAAGTCAGCGCCGGCAAATGTGCCTCGATTTCGCTGCGCCGTTCTTCCAAGAAACCGGGCAGCTTCAGCTCACTCCCGAGACCTTCCTGCGCTTCATCCGCATCGAAGCCCGGACCATCGGTCGCGATCTCGAAGAGAATGCCGTTCGGTTCGCGGAAATAGACCGAGCGAAAGTAATTGCGGTCCTTCTGCTCCGTCGGGTGAAGCCCATGCTTCTCGACAAGCTTTCGCACCATCTCGGCCTGATGCGCATCATCGGCTGCGCGAAACGCGATGTGATGGACGGTGCCGCCGCCCGTGCGGCCGGGCAGGAAGCCTCCGGCGCTGCGGACATCGACGATGCTGCCGAGGGTGGCATCGCCTTTGTAGCGGACGAGGGATCCCTCGCGCGCCGTTTCGCGGAAGCCGAGGACATCGGTGAGGATCGCGCCCGTGGGCTCGCCGTTCTCGACGAGAAGGGTCACGCCTTCCAAGCCCTGAATGGCGTGTTCCGTCGGAATGTCGCCGCTCGTCCAGGCATTGTCCGTCGTGGCATCTGCGATGCCGACAAGGGCGAGGCTCGTGCTGTGCGGGTCCTTGAAGGGCAGCACGCTCTGGCCAAAGCGCTTCTCCAGCGCGCCGTGCTCGACACCCTGCTCGATGAAGCGATGCGCCCAGTAGCCGAGGGCATTTTCCGGCACGCGGAAGGCGGTTTCCTGCGTGGTGCCGATGCCTGTCCGTCCCGGCGCCACATGCTCCCAGGGGAAGAAGGTGAGTGTGGAGCCCGGACTGCCGACGCTGTCGCCGAAATAGAAATGATAGGTGCCGGGATCGTCGAAGTTCACGGTCTTCTTGACGAGGCGCAGGCCGAGAACCCGGGTGTAGAAATCGAGGTTGCGGCGGGCCGGACCCGCAATGACCGTGACGTGATGGATGCCGTGGTGCCGCATGGGACATTTCCTTAACGGGCAGGCGCCGGATGCGCCGCTTTGCTCAAGGACATAGATAGCATGAGCGCTTCAGGTAGGGCTGAAAGGCCGGTCTTGCGCCATTGCAATGGAAACTCGCCGAGGCGTCAGGGCCGCGCAAATGCTGGAGAATCCGCATGAAGCAAGATTTCGGCAACCAAAGTCTCTCAACATCGCTTAACCTCAACAGGCGTTTAGGTTTGCCTGTTAACGGTTTTAGGCCCGCAACCGTGTGAAGCTTCCTCCAGCACCGAAGATCAACCGGTGTTGTTCAAGTAAAAGCCGGGGGGAGCCAAACGAATGATTAAGGATAGTCTTCGCGATTTCATCGATGCTGCGGCCGAAACCAATTTCATCGGCGCCGATGACGTGAAATGGCTCACCGGCGAAGTCCTTGCCGAGGGCATCACGAGCCGCCTCGAGGTGGAGACGCTACTCGCCTTGGACCGCATGATCGAAAGCGACGAGAGCTGGGGAGTAGCCCTAAGCAAGCTCGTGGTGGATTTCGTGGTCTGGAAGCGGGCGCCCCACGGTGTCGTGAGCAACGACGACGCTCTTTGGCTCGCGACCGTCCTCGAAGTCAGCGGCCCCAGCCCGAACGCCATGCCCATCGCCTATGCCATCCTCGACGAGGCGGGCTATGTCGATGTGGCTTTGCTCGACTTTATCATGCGCGGCCGCCAGCAGGCCCGGCTCGGCCAGATGGCGGCTTAAGGGCGCTCAATCCCCGTCTAACGCTAATTGCTGACGCGGCCCCGCTTCCCGAATGCACCGATGTGCAGTAACGGAGGTGGGGCTAATTGTTTTGCTGGAGCGTTCGAGGGTTCATGTTCGACAAGATCCTGATTGCGAACCGGGGTGAGATTGCGTGCCGGGTCATCAAGACCGCCCGCCGCATGGGCATCAAGACGGTTGCCGTCTATTCCGATGCCGACCGCGATGCCCTTCACGTGGAAATGGCCGACGAGGCCGTCCATATCGGCCCGGCCGCTGCCGCCCAATCCTATCTGGTGATCGAGAAGATCATCGAGGCCTGTAAGCAGACCGGGGCTCAAGCCGTTCATCCGGGCTACGGCTTCCTCTCCGAGCGCGAGGCTTTCCCGAAGGCGCTCGCCGAGGCCGGAATCGTCTTCATCGGCCCCAATCCCGGCGCCATCGCAGCCATGGGCGACAAGATCGAGTCCAAGAAGGCCGCCGCTGCCGCGAAGGTTTCCACGGTTCCCGGCTATCTCGGCGTCATCGAGGGGCCGGAACAGGCGGTGACCATCGCCAACGAGATCGGTTATCCGGTCATGATCAAGGCTTCCGCTGGCGGCGGCGGCAAGGGCATGCGCATCGCCTATTCCGCCGATGAGGTGGCCGAGGGCTTTGCCCGCGCCAAGTCGGAGGCGGCAAGCTCCTTCGGCGATGACCGAGTCTTTGTCGAGAAGTTCATCACCGATCCGCGCCACATCGAGATCCAGGTGCTCGGCGACAAGCATGGCAACGTGATCTATCTCGGCGAGCGCGAATGCTCCATTCAGCGCCGCAACCAGAAGGTCATCGAGGAGGCCCCGTCGCCGCTGCTCGACGAGGCCACCCGCAAGCTCATGGGCGAGCAGGCGGTCGCTCTGGCCAAGGCCGTGGGTTACGATTCCGCCGGGACGGTCGAGTTCGTGGCCGGGCAGGACAAATCCTTCTTCTTCCTCGAGATGAACACCCGCTTGCAGGTGGAGCATCCCGTCACGGAAATGATCACCGGCATCGATCTCGTGGAGGAGATGATCCGCGTGGCCGCCGGCGAGAAGCTGCGCCTCTCCCAGAGCGACGTGAAGCTCAACGGCTGGTCGGTGGAAAGCCGCATCTATGCGGAAGACCCGGTGCGTAACTTCCTGCCCTCGACAGGCCGGCTCGTGACCTATCGCCCACCTCAAGAAGGCAAGCAGGACGGCGTGACCGTGCGCAACGATACCGGGGTCTACGAGGGCGGCGAGATCTCGATCTACTACGATCCGATGATCGCCAAGCTCGTGACCCATGCGCCCACCCGCGAGCAGGCCATCGAGGCGCAGGCCACCGCGCTCGATGCGTTCGCCATCGACGGCATCCGCCACAACATCCCGTTCCTCTCGGCCTTGATGCAGCATCCGCGCTGGCAGTCGGGCAAGCTTTCCACCGGCTTTATCGCCGAGGAGTTCCCTCAAGGCTTCAAGGCGCCTGCGCCACAAGGCGAGATCGCGCTTCGCATGGCTGCCGTGGGAGCGGCCATCGACCACATCCAGAACGAGCGCAAACGGCACATCTCGGGCCAGATGCGCTCGGCCTCCGCCGTGAAGTTCGAGCGCGAGCGGGTGGTGCTGCTCGGTTCCGAGCGGCACGAGGTGCTGATCGAGGATATCGACGGCGGCTTTGCCGTTGTGAGTGACGGTCAGTCGTGGCCGATTGTATCCGACTGGGCGCCCGGTCAGCCGGTCTGGAGCGGCAATGTGGGCGGCGAGACCGTTGCGGTGCAGGTGCGGCCCATCCTCAACGGCATGGTGCTCTCCCATGCAGGCGCTTCATCCGAGGTGCGGGTCTATACGAAGCGCGAGGCGGAGCTGGCGGCCCTGATGCCGGAGCGCCAGGAGGCGGATACGGGCAAGCAATTGCTCTGCCCCATGCCCGGCCTCGTGAAGGCCATCAGCGTCTCCCAGGGCCAGGAGGTCAAGGTAGGCGAACCGCTCTGCATCGTCGAGGCGATGAAGATGGAAAACGTGCTGCGCGCCGAGCGTGACGGCACCATTGCCAAAATTCACGCCAAAGAGGGCGATAGTCTCGCCGTCGATGCGGTGATTCTCGAATTCGCCTGAGTTGGACAATCGATAGCCCTTTTCCRCCTTCACAAGGGGAGTAACACCCTTGACGTCATGGCCGGGCTTGTCCCGGCCATCCCGATCCGAAAAGCGCGGCGCTCATCATCATCGGGATCACCGGCACAAGGCCGGTGATGACGTGCAGTTTCGGAACGGAATTCTTTGTCGGGTAGCCTCACAATATGGTCGGCGCACCGGCACGAGAGATTGAATCATGCCTCTCTACTTCGCCTATGGGTCCAACATGGACCAAGCCGCCATGCTTCAGCGTTGCCCGGCCTCCAAGCCGGTCGGCATCGGGCGGCTCATGCGCCATCGGTTCATCATTTTCGAGGAAGGCTATGCCTCCGTGGTCCGCGATCCTCAGCGGGCAGTCTGGGGCATGGTGTGGGATCTCGCCTTGTCGGACGTGCCGGCCCTCGACCGCTATGAGAGCCTGCATACGGGGCTCTACACCAAGGTCATCCAGCCCGTTGTGACCGGGCAGGGGCCGCGCCGGGCGGTCGTATATATCGGCCGAAGCGCCAAGCCGGGCACGCCGCTTCCCGGCTACATGGAAGGCGTGGTCGAGGCCGCGACCCATGCGGGCCTGCCCGAGGACTATGTGCGAGGCTTGAACATCTGGCTTCCCAAGGCGCAATCCTCAGTTATTTCCGCGTCTCAGCAGCCTAAGGTCCGCCCCCTGTTCGCGGCACCTTCGAGCTCGATCCGAAAACCACGCTAAATGGAAGCTGAGGGCGACAAAATCCTCCTGAAGCTGGACCCGGCGAATGGCCGGCGTATCATTGAGACCTTGGACCAGGATTATTCAGGACGTCGCACCGACGCCCGCCATGCTCATCATCGAGGAAAGACGTGACCGAGAATAGAACGGCCCATGTGGTGATACACGGACGCGTCCAGGGGGTAGGGTTCCGCGCCTGGACCCATCATCAGGCAGAACTTCATGGCCTGTCAGGCTGGGTGCGCAACCGGCGCGACGGCAGCGTGGAGGCGGTTTTCTCAGGCCCGACCGATCTCGTCGCGGTGATGCTCAAAGCCTGTCACGAGGGGCCCTTGGGGTCGGCTGTCGAGCGTGTGGAGGCCATCGACGGTGCGGATGCAGAGCTTGGCGGAGAAGGTTTTGAGGTCCGCAGGACGGTTTAGTCTGTCTAGCCTTCCTCGACGTCCACCGGCCCGCCTTCCTTTTTCCAGGCGGTAAAGCCGCCCTCGACATGGGCGACCGGCTTCAGCCCCATATCGTGCGCGGTGGCCGCCGACAGGGCCGAGCGCCAGCCCGCTGCGCAGAAGAATACGTAGGTCTTGTCCTGGTTGAAGACCGGCTTGTGATAGGGGCTCTCGGGATCGATCCAGAATTCCAGCATGCCCCTGGGGCAATGCACGGCTCCGGGAATGCGGCCCTCCCGGTCCAACTCGCGCGGGTCGCGCAGGTCCACGAACACCACATCCTCGCGCCCGTGCAGGGCCATGGCCTCCTGGGTGGGCAGAGTTCTAATCTTTGCGCTGGCCTCTTCGAGCAATGTCTTGTAGCCGCGTGTGATGGTCTGAGGCATGGGGCGTCGCTCTCCCTTTGAGGCTTCAAACAAACTGGGCATGATGGCGGCGGAGTCAACGGGAGATATCTGTGCTGGGGTTCACCTTTCTCGACTACGTGGCGCTGATCTTCTTTCTCGCGGCGTGGCTCGGCTATCATACGGCCGTCGAGTTCACGTCTGCCGGCCAGAACAGCCTCAACAAGCTCATGAACCAGTACCGCTACCGCTGGATGGAGCAGATGGTGGTGCGCGAGAACCGGATCGTCGACACCCAGATCCTGTCTTCCCTGATGAGCGGCACCGCTTTTTTCGCCTCGACTTCGCTGATCGCCATCGGCGGCGTACTGGCGCTGTTCCGCTCAACGGAGTCGGTGCTGCCGATCTTCGCCGATCTACCCTTCGGAGAGCCGCCTACGCGCCATGCTCTCGAACTCAAGGTGATCGGCCTCGCGGTGATCTTCGTCTATGCGTTCTTCAAGTTCGCCTGGTCCTACCGGCTCTTCAACTACATGGCTATCCTCGTCGGCTCGGTGCCTGTGCTCAAGGACAGCAGCAGGGAGGAGGGGCTCGTCGTCGCCCGTCAGGCTGCTGCCATGAGCGCGGTCGCCGGCAAGCACTTCAACCGGGGACAGCGCGCCTTTTTCTTCTCACTCGCCTATCTCGGCTGGTTCCTCAGCGCTTATCTCTTCATCATTGCCACGGCGGGGGTTCTCTTCGTCATGTGGCGCCGTCAATTCGTGTCCGATGCCCGGGACGCGGTCATGGATCACAATCATGTCTAAGAACGCGACACCCGAAGAACTGGAAGCTGCCATGCTGGCCCTGCTGGCCGAGCGCGGTGCGGCTAAGACGATTGGCCCGGCGGACGTAGCCCAGGCCCTCGGCGGCAATCAACCGGACGGGTGGGGACCTCTCATGCAGCCCGTGCGCAAGGTGGCGGTGCGGCTGATGAAGGAAGGCCGCATCGTGATCTTGCGCAAGGGCAGGCCGGTCGATCCCGATGATTTTCGCGGCACTTACCGGCTGGCGCTGCCGACCGCCACCGACGAAACCTGAGGCGCGGGGAACAGCGCGTTCGTGCGGCCTGTCAGGTAATAGCCGATGAGCCCGGCCCATTCCTTTGTACCCACATCGAGCCGCCGTAAGCCGTCCGACACGAAGGCGAAGGGGCGAAGGTTGTTGGAGCCGCTTGCCGTTCGATAATCCACCGGATAGGCCGTCACCGGAAAGCCCGCCTTCTCGAACACGCCGACGGCGCGCGGCATGTGCCACGCCGATGTCACGAGGAGCCAGCGCTCGCCATCGCGCGGCTTCGCCAACTCCAACGAGTAGAGTGCATTCTCCGAGGTGGTGCGGGAGCGGTCCTCGATGATGATGCGGCCGGCATCGATGCCGATGCGCTTGAGGTAATCGGCGATGATCGGGGACTCGCCGACACCATCCCCGAACACGGTGCCGCCGCCGCCCGAGATCAGGATGCGCGCCTGCGGGTAGCGGTGGGCGAGCTCAATCGTATCGAGCACGCGCTCGGCGGATTCGTTGGCGACAAGGCGTCCGCGAGCGGCCGAATCCGACGATTCCACAGAGCCGCCGAGCAGGATGATGCCATCGACGGGCCTGCCGTCGTCATTGAAGGCGGGGAAGCGCTCTTCCAGCGGCACCATGAGATAGGTCGAGATGGGTAATAGGC
>NZ_JBFUMH010000063.1:0-27734 GCF_054049475.1 Microvirga sp. P5_D2
ACGGCATGCTCTCCTCCGGCCTCTCAAGCTTCCATCCCCTTGCCCGCAATCCGTGGGACCTGTCCAAGAACCCCGGCGGCAGCTCGGCGGGCGCGGGCGCGGCGGCGGCTGCAGGCTACGGCCCGTTCCACATCGGCACGGATATCGGCGGCTCCATTCGCCTGCCCGCAGCCTGGTGCGGCGTGTTCGGACTGAAGCCCAGCTTCGGGCGCATTCCCATCGATCCGGCCTATTACGGACGCGTGGCCGGGCCGATGACGCGCAGCGTCCGCGATTCCGCGCTCATGATGACGAGCCTCACGCGGCCGGACATGCGCGATCCCACGAGCCTGCCTTATCAGGACTTGCCCTGGCTCGATCTCGACATCGACATCAAGGGCCTGACGATCGRCCTCATGATGGAGGCGGGCATCGGCCTAACCCTCGATCCCGAGGTGAAAGCCTGCGTCGAGGCTGCTGCCAAAGCCTTCGCGGATGCGGGTGCGATCGTCGAAGAGGTGAAGCCCTTCATCACCCGCCAGATGCTGGACGGGCTCGACGATTTCTGGCGCCAGCGCGCCTGGTCGGATATCGGCCCGCTGAGCGCCGAGGAGCGTGCCCGCATCCTGCCCTACATCCTGAAATGGGCGGAGGGCGGCAAAGCGCTGACGGGCTCTCAGGTTTACAACGGCATGAATCAGATGATGGTGATGCGCCATGCGGCGATTGCCGCCACGCATCGCTTCGACTTCGTGCTCTCGCCGGTTGCACCGAATGTCGCCTACGAGGCCGAGCTGGCCTCACCCATCCATGACCCCGAGAAGCCGTTCGAGCATATCGGCTACACGGTCGCCTTCAACATGTCGGACCAGCCGGCGGCCTCCGTCAACGCGGGCTTCACGAAGACGGGCCTCCCCATCGGCCTCCAGATCATCGGCCGGCGCTTCGACGATGTGGGCGTGCTGAGGCTCTCCCAAGCCTGGGAGCAGATGTGCCCGGATCGGCGGCCCTGGCCGAAGCTCTGACCGGAGCGACACCGAGGATCGTTGCACCGGGTTTTCCCATGGGCCGGCTGCTGGTAGAGAGCATCCATGACTTACAAAGTTGCCGCCCTCTATCAGTTCGCCGCGCTGCCCGACTTCCGGGAACTGCGGGACCCGCTTCATGCCATCTGCTCCGATCTCGGGATCAGGGGATCGCTGCTGCTTGCCCGCGAAGGCATCAACGGCACCGTGGCGGGAACGGAGGAGGGTATCGATGCCCTGGTGGCGGAGTTGCGGAACGGCCCGCTCTTCCGTGGCCGCCTCGACAACCTGGAGCTGAAGTTCTCGACCGCCGCCGAGATGCCCTTCAAGCGCATGAAGGTGCGCCTGAAAAAGGAGATCGTGACGCTGGGTGATCCCGAGGCCGATCCGACGCAGCAGGTCGGCGCCTATGTGTCGGCGACGGATTGGAACAGGCTGCTCGAAGACCCCGAGGTGATCTTGCTCGACACCCGCAACGATTTCGAGGTGGAGATGGGCACCTTCGAAGGCGCGGTGGATCCACGGATCAAGACGTTCAGCGAGTTCAAGGAATTCGTGCGCAACGAGCTCGATCCCGMRAAGCACAGGAAGRTCGCSATGTTCTGCACCGGCGGCATCCGCTGCGAGAAGGCCAGTTCCTACATGCTGAAAGAGGGCTTCGCGGAGGTCTATCACCTCAAGGGCGGCATCCTGCAATATCTGGAGGATGTGCCGGAAACCGAGAGCCGCTGGAACGGCGGCTGCTTCGTGTTCGACGAGCGCGTCTCCCTCGGCCATGGCCTTGTCGAACGGCCACAGGACAAGGAACTTGTGTCCGATGAGTGAAGACATCAACGCGCGCCTGGAGGCTCTGGAAATCCGTGTCGCCTACCAGGATCAAGTGATCGAGGATCTCAACCAGACGGTTATCGACCAATGGAAGAAAATCGACGCCCTGCGGCGCCAATTCAACGAGCTTCTCGACCGGGTTCAAGACGCGGAGGACAACTCCGGCTCACCCCGCGCGCCCGAGCCTCCGCCACCGCATTATTGAGACTTGTGGGCAGGTCGCGGAGAGCGACCGGCTCAGACCTTCTTCACAAATTCGGTCTTGAGCACCAGCCCTTTAATCTGAGCCGAACGACACTCGATCTCGCCTGCATTGTCCGTCAGGTGGATGCTCTTGAACACGGTGCCTCGCTTCAGGGTCGTGGAGGACCCCTTCACTTTCAGGTCTTTGATGACCTGAACGGAATCGCCCTCATTGAGAATGGCCCCGTTGCTGTCCCTGACAACCATGTCGCTCATATCGATCTCCTTGGGCGTACTTTGCGCCGTCGGAAGAGGGCATAGCCCCCGTGACGATACGTTGTCCATCGGGCCGCTTGTGACAGGTGCTGCACTCCCTCTCGGCCGCGCCAAAAAACTTTGCATCTTCTCTTGACCAGGCAAGCTTGTCCGCCCGAGATTTGTGACCATGGTGCGTTTCTGAGCATATGCATGAAAAGCAGGGGGTGCCCGCGTGTGGATCATGCCGCCAGACGATGAGAGCCATCCAACTCCCGGAACGTTGCCAAGCTTAATCGATACGCGCGCCGTAATTACAGGCACTTAAGCTGCGTAACTACATACCTAGTTTGTCAGCATACGAATGTGTGATGCAAAATATCTGCGGCCTCGCCCGACTTTGGTCTAGCTTTACCTGGAGCCTCGTCCTGTTCGTTACCAAGCATCTTTCAGCGCGACATGCCCTTAAGTGGAGAACGTACCCGTGAAACGCCGCCATTTTATCGCCACGGCCGGTGCCGGCATTGCCGCCGGCGCGATTGCAAAGCCCGCCATTGCTCAGTCCAACCCTGAAATCCGCTGGCGTTTGACGTCAGGCTTCCCGAAGTCGCTCGATACCATCTATGGCGGCGCCGATTTCCTGGCGAAGTACGTGTCCGCTGCGACCGAGGGCAAGTTTCAGATCCAGCCATTCTCGGCCGGTGAGATCGTCGGCACCTTCCAGGCGGCCGACGCGGTGTCCTCCGGCACAGTCGAGATGGCTCACACGGCGGCCTATTACTATGTAGGCAAGGACCCGACCTTTGCCGCCGCCGCAGCGGTGCCGTTCACGCTCAATGCCCGCCAGCTCAATGCCTGGCAGTACCACGGCGGCGGCATCGGCCTCGTGAACGAGTTCATGGCCAAGCATAACCTCTATGCTCTTCCGGGCGGCAACACCGGCACCCAGATGGGCGGCTGGTTCCGCAAGGAGATCAAGACCGTTCAGGATCTCCAGGGCCTGAAGATGCGCATTGCCGGCATTGCCGGTCAGGTCATGCAGAAGCTCGGCGTCATTCCGCAGCAGGTGGCTGGCGGCGACATCTACCCGTCGCTCGAGCGCGGCACCATCGACGCCGCCGAGTGGATCGGTCCCTACGACGACGAGAAGCTCGGCTTCCAGAAGGTCGCTCCGTACTACTACTATCCGGGCTTCTGGGAAGGTGGCCTGACGCTCCACTTCATGTTCAACAAGGCGAAGTGGGAATCCCTGCCGAAGAACTATCAGGCGATCGTCGAGGCTGCCTGCATGGCCGCCAACCAGGACATGCTTGCGAAGTACGATGCCAAGAACCCGGCGGCGCTCCGCAGCCTCGTCGGTGCGGGCGCGCAGCTGCGTCCG
Organism: Microvirga sp. P5_D2; assembly: GCF_054049475.1. NCBI lineage: Bacteria > Pseudomonadati > Pseudomonadota > Alphaproteobacteria > Hyphomicrobiales > Methylobacteriaceae > Microvirga > Microvirga sp. P5_D2. The sequence goes on from NZ_JBFUMH010000063.1 coordinate 3,652, forward strand.
TTCTCGCAGGAAATCCTCGATGCCGCCTACAAGGCTACCAACGAGGTCTACGCGGAAATCTCGGCCCAGAACGCGGATTTCAAGAAGATTATCGACTCTATCCGCGCCTTCCGCAACGAAGAGTATCTGTGGTTCCAAGTGGCCGAGTACGCCTTCGATACGTACATGATCCGCGCCCGTACCCGCGGCTGAGCACGGACGCTCAAGTTTGACATATGAACCCGGCGCTCACGCGCCGGGTTTTTTATTCCTTGCAAGGCTGGTCTGCCTTCAGGGGAGGGCTATGCTCCTTGCGCGGGAGAGATTGAGTGCTGATCTGAAGGCAACCCGCCGCCTGTTCGGCACCAGAAAGAAGTCTTGCCATGCCCGTTCTCTCCATCCTCGACCTCGCGCATGTTCCGGAAGGCTCGACGCCCTCCGACGCCCTGCGCAACTCGCTCGATCTGGCGCAGCACGCGGAGCGATGGGGCTACAACCGCTTCTGGCTCGCCGAGCACCACAACATGGTCGGCATCGCCAGCGCCGCGACGAGCATCGCCATCGCCCATGTGGCCGGCGGCACGAAGACGATCCGTGTGGGCGCGGGCGGCATCATGCTGCCGAACCATTCGCCCCTGGTGATCGCCGAGCAGTTCGGCACGCTCGATGCGCTCTTTCCCGGTCGTATCGATCTCGGCGTAGGTCGTGCGCCCGGCACCGACCAGCGCACGCTTCGGGCGCTCCGCCGCGATCCGATGAGCGCGGACACATTTCCGCAGGACGTCGTCGAATTGCAGGCTCTGCTCGGGCCGCTTCAGCCGGATCAGGTGATCCAGGCCGTGCCGGGAACCGGCTCGAACGTGCCGATCTGGATTCTCGGATCGAGCCTCTTCGGCGCACAACTCGCCGGTATGCTGGGCCTGCCTTACGCTTTCGCCTCGCATTTCGCGCCCAACGCCCTGCTGCAGGCGCTACAGGCCTACAGGCAGCGCTTCGAGCCCTCCGCGCAATTGGACAAGCCCTATGCGATGGTCGGCGTGAACGTGATCGCGGCCGATACGGACGAAGAGGCGCGCCACCTCTTCACCTCGGCCCAGCAATCCTTCACCAACCTGTTCCGAGGCACACGCGGCAAGCTCCAGCCGCCTATCGACGATATCGAGAGCTATTGGACACCGCATGAGAAGGCGCAAGCCATGAACATGCTTGCCTGCTCCTTCGTGGGCTCGGCGCAGACGGTTCGTGAGGGATTGGAAGGCTTCCTTGAGCAGACCGGAGCCGACGAACTGATCGTCGCTTCCGCAATCTACGACCATTCCAAGCGCCTACGCTCGTACGAGATTTTGGCGGATGTGCGCGAGAGGATGAACAAGGCTGGTTAGAGTGCCCAGCAAAACTTCTTCCCGTCATCGCCGGGGTTGTCCCGACCATCCCGATTGGAAAAGCGCTTTGTTTCATCGCAACGGGATCACCGGCACGAGGCCGGTGATGACGTATGGGCATTGATGACACCGCGTTCCTAAGCCGTAGCGCCCCGCGCCTTCAGCGTCGGGTCTAGCGCATCGCGCAAGCCGTCGCCGAGCAAATTCAACCCAAGCACAGACAGCGCAATCGCGATGCCCGGTGCGATGGCAAGGTGGGGCGCTTGCGAGAGGTATGTCTGCGCATCGCTGAGCATACGGCCCCAGCTGGGGTTGGGCGGGCGCACGCCTAAGCCCAGATAGCTCAGGCCTGCCTCGGTGAGGATGGCGAGCGCCAGCTGGATCGTCACCTGCACGATCAGCGCGCCGGCGATATTCGGCATCACGTCTTCCCACGTAATGCGCAACGGATGCTTGCCGATGGATCGTGCGGCGGCGATGTAATCGAGCGTCCAGACCTGAAGCGCGACGGCGCGGGTGACGCGGGCGAAGACGGGAATGTTGAACACGGCAATGGCGAGGATCGCCGCGACGGGGCCGGAGCCGACAAGCGCGCCGATCATGATGGCGGACAGCACAGCCGGAAACGCGAAGACCACGTCGGAGACGCGCATGGCGATCTCGTCGGCAATGCCTTTCCACGCAGCAGCCGCGCAGCCGATGGCCGTGCCGATGGCAGCTCCCAGCAGAACGGCGGGCCACGCGATAGCGAGCGAGTTCCATGCGCCGACCATGAGCAGCGAGGTGACATCGCGGCCGAAATGATCTGTGCCGAGAAGGCCAGCCTCCAACGGCCCTTTCAGGCGAAGCGCCACGCGCACACGCGTCGGCGGCTCGGGCGTCCACACCAGCGAGACGAGCGCCGTGATGATCAACAGGGCGGTCAGGATACCGCCAACCACAAGGGCCGTGTTGAGGCGCAAAGTTGGGCGTTTCATCAGCGGCCCCTCAAGCGTGGATCGAGGATGGCGTAGCCGATATCGACTAAAAAGTTCACGACGATGACGAGTCCGGAGAAGATCAGCACGATATCCTTGATTACAACGAGGTCGCGCTGGTTGAGCGCCTGATAGGCGAGCCGCCCGAGGCCCGGCAGGTTGAACACGTTCTCCACCAAGATCGCGCCGCCGAAGAAGAAGGATAGCTGCAGGCCGAGAATGGTGGTGACGGGAATGAGCGCGTTCGGCACCACGTGGCGGCGCAGGGTGGCGCTCTTGTCGACGCCCTTGGCGCGCGCGGTGCGCACGAAATCCGCGCCGATCACTTCGAGCGTCGCCGAGCGCGTGACGCGGGTGAGCACGGCGGCCTGGGGCAGGGCGAGCGCGATGGCGGGCAGTAGGAGCGCCTGGAAGGCAGGCCATAAGCCCGCGCTCCACCCGGGAAAGCCGCCGGCGGGGAACCAGCCGAGACGCGTGGAGAAGAACAGGATGAACAGAAGGCCGATCCAAAAATTCGGCACCGCGACGCCGAGCTGGCTGAACACCAGAACAGCGCGATCCACCGCCGTGTCACGCCGCGCAGCCGCCGCCACGCCGAGCGGCAGGGCAAGCGCCGTCGAAATAAGAATGGCGAGAAGGCTCAAAGGCAGCGTCACATCCATGCGCTCGGCGACGAGCGTCGAGACCGGCATCTTGTACGTGATCGACGTGCCGAGATCGCCATGCAGCAATCCGCCGATCCATTGCAGGTAGCGCACCAGCGCAGGCTGATCGAGCCCGAGCTCCTGCCGCAGAGCCGCGAGCGTATCCTCGCGGGCGGATGTGCCGAGCATGATCGCCGCAGGATCGCCGGGCAGGACTTCAAGGATCAGGAAGATTGCCAGCGAGACGCAGAGGAGCGTCACGGTCAGGGAGACAAGTCGGGTGATGATGAGACGCAGCATGAAACCTGATTCACAAATCGTCTGTTCGCTCGTCCGTGCGGACAAAAAGTATCTGGCCAGATGAGCGAGCCGACGAACGACCTCTCCGCGTCATGGCCGGGCTTGTCCCGGCCATCCCGATCCGAAAAGCGCGACGCTTCAAGCCATCGGGATCACCGGCACAAGGCCGGTGATGACGTGCGAGAGATCGGATACGTATCACTGTTGTCATGTCACTCCGTCCACACCGCCTCCGTCACGTCGTTCGACGGAATGGGGGAGTTCTCCCACATGCCTTGCAGCTTCGCGTTCCACACGCCGAGCTTCGGCAGCTGGAAGAGGAAGAGCGCGGGCACGTCCTCGGCGAGAATTTTCTGCGCTTCCGCGTATTTCGCGTAGCGCGCCTTCTCGTCCGTGGTCTTCGCCGCGTCGGCGATCAGGGCCTTGAACTTGTCGTTCTTGTAATTGAAGTAATAGTTGTCACGGGCGAAGATATCGATGTCGAGCGGCTCCGCATGGGCCACGATGGTCACATCGTAATCCTTCGCCTTGAACACCTCCTCGATCCACTTGGCCGGGAACTCGGTGGGGATGATCTTCAGCTCCACACCCACTTCCGCGAACATCGCGGAGAGCAGCTCCGCCGAGCGGCTGGCATAGGCCATCTGCGGGGTCTTGATGGTGATCGACAGGCCATCGGCGACACCGGCTTCCTTCAAGAGGGCCTTGGCTTTCTCCACATCGTAGGGAATGACATTCGTCATATCCACGAAGGCCGGGTTGTTGGGCGAGAAGAAGCTGCCGATGGGCTGGCCGAGGCCGGAATAGGCGCCTTCCACGAGCGCCTTGCGATCCACCGCATGCATGAGCGCGCGGCGCACGCGCACATCGTCGAACGGCTTCTTGCCGCTGTTGAGACCGGCGACGACCTCGCCTTCCGTGTTGCCCGCAACGGCTTTGAAGCGCGAATCCTTCTGGAATTCGGCAAACAGCTCGGGGGCCGCGAGGTTCGGGAAGGCATCCACATCGCCCGCGCGCACGGCTGCCACTTGCGCCTGCGAGTCGCTGATGAAGCGGAAGGTCACGGTCTCCAGCTTCGTCTTGTCCTTCTGCCAGTAATCCGGGTTCTTCACGAGTTCCACCCGGTCGCCGCGCGTCCAGGACTTGAACTTGAAGGGGCCGGTACCGACCGGGTTCGCAGCGTTGCCTGCCGCCGTTTCCGGCGCCACGATCACGGCATCGCCCCAGCCGAGATAGGTGAGGAAGTTGCCGGAGGTTTCCTTCAGCTTGATCACGACGGTCGCCGGATCGGGCGTCTCGATGGAGGCGATGGGCGCGAAGATCTGCTTCTGCGCGTTCGTGGATTTCGGGTCGCGGGCGCGGTCGAAGGCGAATTTCACGTCCGCCGAATCGAAGGTCGAGCCGTCATGGAACTTCACGCCTTCCTGAAGGCGGAAGGTATAGGTCAAGCCGTCGGGCGAAATCTCCCAGCTCTTGGCGAGGAGGGGCTGCACCTTGCCGGAGCGGTCGATGCGAACGAGGCCCTCATAGAGATTGGCCCAGGTGACTTCGCGGATGGCGACGGGGGCCGCAATCGTCGGGTCGAGGCCCGGGGGCTCGATGGGCATTCCGACGACGAGAGAGGTCTTGGCGGCAAAGGCCGGCAGGGCGCTGACGGACAAAAGCAGGGCGGCGGCCAGGAAGCGCTTCGACATTAGGCGGATCTCCATCCGGTACAGGGAGCGAAAGGTCGCGATGGCCCTCAGCTTACGCAGTGTCGCGCCGGATGGAAGATGGGCCTTACCGATTTTTAACGTGCCGGCGCGGTTGCGAACCCCTAAATCAGGAGAATGCGGGCCTTCTCACCGGAGGAGGGGCCTTGGTTCTTGAGGCCCGCCACCAGCAGTGAAAGGTATGAGAATGGCTCGTGAAACAGCACAGGTGCCGACCCCGAACGGCGCCAGATATCTTCAACAGCTCTGCAAGCATTGGAGCCACAAGCTCGATGTGCGATTGACCGAAAACGAAGGCATCGTTCGCTTTCCTAACGCGGTTGCGACCATGCGGGCGGACACCGTCGGCCTCACGGTGACGGTCGAGGCCGAGGAGGCCGAGACCCTAGAGCGCATGAAAGGTGTGGTCGCCTCCCACCTGGACAGATTCGCCTTCCGCGAGGCGCCGCTGCCGTTTCAGTGGGTAAGGGGCTGACCCACTTCGTCATGCCCGCACTCGTTGCGGGCATGACGGTGGAGAGAGCAGAGCTTTTTAATGCTAAATGCAGCGCCCGCCATCGACCTCCAACACCACGCCGGTGATCATGCTGGCCTCATCGGAAGCGAGATAAAGCGCGGCATTGGCGATGTCCTGCGGGGTCGAGAAACGGCCGAGCGGGATCGAGTTGACGAAAAGCTCGCGCTTCTGGGGAGTATCCTCGCCCATGAAGGTGGCAAGCAGGGGCGTATCGCCCGCAACAGGTGCGAGAGCGCAGACGCGGATCTTGTTGGGCGCGAGTTCCACGGCCATGGACTTGGTCATGGTGTGAACGGCGCCCTTGGTGCTGTTGTACCAAGTAAGGCCCGGACGTGGACGTAAGCCCGCAGTCGAGCCCACATTGATGATCGCGCCGCCGCCCTGTTTCTGCATGAGCGGAACGGCGGCCCTGGCGAAGAGATAGATCGACTTCACGTTCACCGCGAAGACCCGGTCGAACTCGTCCTCCTCGACTTCCAGCATTGGCCTGTTGCGATGGCTGATGCCCGCATTGTTGACTACGATGTCGAGCTTGCCGAAGCTTGCTACCGTCTTCTCCACCGCCGCGTTCACGTCGGCAGCCTTCGACACGTCGGCGGCAAGGCCGATGGCCGATGCGCCGATCTTTTCGGCCGCGCTTTTCGCGGCTGCTTCATTGATGTCGATGATGGCGACCTTCGCGCCCTCGCGAGCGAATGTTTCCGCGATGCCCTGGCCAAAGCCGGAGCCCGCGCCGGTGATCAGCGCCACCTTGCCTTCGAGGCGATTCATGTTTCTTCCCTTAGTCTAGAGTAATGCTGGTTTATCCGTGCGCGATGACGATCGTGCGCGTGGTCGTAAACTCGACCAAGCCTTCGAAACCCTTCTCACGGCCATGGCCGGAGCGGCCGAAGCCGCCGAAGGGCAGCTCGACGCCGCCGCCCGCGCCGTAGCAGTTCACGAAAACCTGTCCGGCGCGCATGGAGCGTCCCACGCGGGTCGAGCGCATGGCGTCGCGGGTCCACACGCCTGCCGCAAGGCCGTAAGCCGTGCCGTTGGCGAGGCGGATCGCATCGGCTTCGTCCTCGAAGGGCGTTGCAACGAGAACAGGGCCGAAGACCTCTTCCTGCGACAGGATGCTTTCATGCGGCACCGGCGCAAGGAAGGTCGGCGTTACGTAGAAGCCGCCCGCCGGCGCATCGAGCGTCACGACGCCTTCGCCGATCACCGCGAGGCCCTCGTTGCGGGCGCGGTCGAGATAGCCGAGGACGCGGCGCTGCTGCGCTTGATTGATCATGGGGCCGAGATCGGGCTCGCGCTCCGGATGGCCTGCGCGAAGCGTGCGGAAGCGTTCCGAGATGGCGCTCACCACATCGTTGAAGATGCCGCGCTGAATCAGGAGGCGGCTGCCCGCCGAGCAGGTCTGACCGCCATTCTGGATGATGGCGTTGACGAGGTTCGGCATGGCGCGTTCGAGATCCGCATCGTCGAACACGATCTGGGCGGATTTTCCGCCGAGTTCGAGGGTCACGCCCACATGGTTCTTGGCGGCTGCGGTCTGCACGGCGGTGCCGGTCTCGGGGCTGCCGGTGAAGGACAGGAAGTCGATGCCGGAATGCGCTGCGAGCGCCGCACCCGCCGAGCGGCCAAGGCCCGTCACTACGTTGAGCGCGCCGTCCGGGAAGCCGACCTCGCGGGCAAGTGCGGCGACTCGCAGGATGGTGAGCGAAGCATCTTCCGCAGGCTTCACGACGGTGGCGTTGCCGGCGGCAAGGGCCGCGCCCACGGAGCGCCCGAAGATCTGCATCGGGTAGTTCCAGGGCACGATATGCCCGGTCACGCCATGCGGCACGCGCTCGACGCTGACAAGGTGGGTGTGGAGATAGGGAATGACATCGCCGTGCAGCTTGTCGGCGGCGCTGCCGTAGAATTCGAAATAGCGGGCGAGTGCGATGGCATCCGCGCGGGACTGGCGCAGGGGCTTGCCGTTGTCGCGGCTTTCCAGCAGGGCCAGTTCGTCGGCCTTGGCCTCGACGGCCTGGGCGAGCTTCATCAGTAGGCGTCCGCGCTCTGTCGCGGTCAACTTGCCCCAATCGCCTTCGAAAGCCTTACGGGCGGCAGCGACGGCGGCGTCTATATCCTGGGGCGTGCCGGCGGCAATGCGGGCGAGCAGCGAGCCGTCAATCGGCGAGAGCACGTCCAGCATCATGCCATCGGAGGATGCAACGTTACGGCCGCCGATGAGGTTCTGGAAAATCATATCCGGGGCGATGGACGGGCTGACTTGATCGTTCACGGGGCCTTCTCCCTAAATCATCTTGTGCATTCCCGGCACGGCGGCCAGGAGCTGGCGCGTATAGGCATCGCGCGGGTTGGCGAACAGTTGCGCCGTTTCCGCCATTTCCACAATCCGACCTTTTTGCATGACAGCTACGCGGTCGCAGATCTGGGCGGCTACTCGCAGATCGTGGGTGATGAACAGGATCGCAAGTCCCAACTCCTCCTGAAGGTTCTTGATGAGCTTCAGAATTTCGGCCTGAACGGAGACGTCGAGGGCGGACACCGCCTCGTCCGCCACCAGCACATCGGGCCTCATGGCGAGCGCCCGGGCGATGCCGATGCGCTGGCGCTGGCCGCCGGAGAACTCGTGCGGGTAGCGATCCAGCGCTTGCGCGGGCAGGCCCACTTTCCGGAGCAGGATCCGGGCCTCTTCCATGGCTTTCGCCGGATTTTCCCCTTGCGTGATCGGCCCCTCGGAGATGATGCGCCCCACAGTGCGGCGCGGATTGAGGGAGGCGAAGGGGTCCTGGAAGACCATCTGGATGCGGCGGCGATGCGGACGCAGATCTCGCTGGGAAAGGGTGCTGAAAGGCAGGTCGCCGACCTCGATCAGGCCGCCATCCGGCTCGATGAGGCGCAGCACGCAGCGCCCGACCGTGGATTTGCCGGAGCCGGATTCACCCACGAGCCCCAGAGTCTCGCCGCGCCGGATTTCGAAGCTCACCGCATCCGCCGCCTGAACCTCCCGCTTCTTCGTGAAGAAGCCACGCCCCCCATAGGTCTTGGTCAGGGCATCGACCTTGAGAGTGATCGGCTCGCCCGCGAGCGGCTTGGGGGCCGGCGGGGTCAGGGATGGCACGGCTGCGAGCAGGCGCTTGGTATAAGGATGCTTGGGGTGGTTCAGCACCTCTTCCGCCGGGCCTTCCTCGACGAGCTCGCCATGCTGCAGCACAGCCACGCGGTCGGCGATCTCGGCCACCACGCCGAAATCGTGGGTGATGAAGAGAACCGCCGTGCCCTTCTTGCGGCGCAGGTTGTCGATGAGCTTCAGCACCTGGGCCTGGGTGGTCACATCGAGCGCAGTCGTCGGCTCGTCGGCGATGAGGAGCTTGGGTTCCAGCGCCAGAGCCATGGCGATCATCACCCGCTGGCGCTGACCGCCGGACAATTCATGCGGGTAGGCTTTGGCGATCAGCTCGGGGTTCGGCAGGTTGACCTCCGTGAGAAGCTCCAGCACCCGGCGGCTACGCTCGGAGGGGCTCAGAACCCCATGGGCCCGGAAGGTCTCTGAGATCTGGTCCTCCACCCGCATGACCGGGTTGAGGGAGGTCATCGGCTCCTGAAACACCGTGCCGACCTCCCGCCCGCGCACATCGCACCAGCCGTCCTCATCGAGGGCGAGCAGTTCGCGTCCCGCCAGCTTGATTGAGCCCGAGAGCACATCGACGCCGATTGGCAGAAGGCCGATGGTCGCCATGGCCGTCATGGACTTGCCGGAGCCGGATTCGCCGACGACGCAGAGTGTCTCGCCCGGCTGGATGGTCAGCGTCAGGTTTTGGATCGCACGCTTTCGGTCCGCCAGGGCGGGGAGCCCGATGGCGAGATTCTCGATCGACAGCACGGGGGCGGGGCTGCTCAATGATGTTCTCCTTGTCGGCCCATCCTCGCCATCTCCGCCGCTCCGTCAATCCATGCGGATGCCCTCCATGTTGAGAATGGTGTTGCCTCCGCCATATGCTCACAGGGTTACAGGGGAGTGCGTCGAGYCGTGCATGATGTTCTGTCTTGGGGTGAGGACAGGCTGCAGCAATGCTTTGCCCTCCAAAAGCGCGCATGGGCCGAGCAGGGGCCACTTTCCGTCGAGCGCCGAGCCGAAGGCTTGGGCGCGCTTGCTGATGTGCTGGTGCAGCATGCGGATGATTTCGCGAAGGCCATCGGCGAGGATTTTGGCCATCGCTCCACGCATGAAACCAAGCTGTCGGATCTCTATCCCGTCATCGCGGGCCTTAGCCATGCACGGAAAAACTTCCGCCGCTGGATGAAGCCGCGTCGTCGCCCGATCCAAATGATGTTCCAGCCTGCCTCTGGCCGAGTCCTGTATCAGCCCTTGGGCGTCGTCGGCATCATGAGCCCGTGGAACTACCCGGTGCAGCTTGCGCTTGCGCCTCTCGCGGGCGCACTCGCCGCCGGCAACCGGGTGCTGATCAAACCGTCCGAATTGACGCCATGCACTTCCATATTGCTGGAAGAGGTCATCGGCGCGGTGTTCGATGAAACCGAAGTCGCCGTGATCCAGGGCGGCGTTCGCGAGGCGCAGGCTTTCGCGCGGCTGCCCTTCGACCATCTGTTCTTCACCGGTTCTACGGCAGTGGGACGCGAGGTAATGAAAGCAGCGGCRAGGAATCTCGTGCCGGTCACGCTGGAACTCGGCGGCAAATCTCCCACCATTCTCGGGTCGGATTTTCCGCTTGAGAAAGCAGCGGAGCGGATCGCGGTCGGCAAGCTTTTCAATGCGGGACAAACCTGCATCGCACCTGATTACGCGCTCGTGCCACGTCATCTCGAAGCTGCTTTCGTTGCAGCCTATCGCGATGCAGTGGTGCGGCTTTATCCGAGTCTTGCGGCCAATCCCGACTACACGGCCATCGTCAATGCTCGACATTACGAGCGCATCCGCAGCCTGATCGACGATGCCAGGGCAGGTGGCGCCACATTGAACGAGATCAATCCTGCTGCCGAGCAATTCGACGAGCGTACGCGAAAGATGGCGCCCGTCGTTCTCACCGGCGTTCCCGATCATGCACGTGTCATGCAGGAGGAAGTCTTCGGGCCGGTTCTTCCTATTGTCACCTACGATACCATCGAGGAAGCCTGCCGCTATATCGGCGAGCGTCCTCATCCCCTTGCACTTTATCTGTTCAGCTACGACAAGCGGATCATCGCGACCGTTCTCGAAAAGACCTTGTCCGGCGGCGTCGGAATCAACGACACGCTTCTCCATTGCGTGCAGGAGGAACTGCCCTTCGGCGGCGTGGGCGAAAGCGGCATGGGGGCTTATCACGGCGAGGCGGGATTCAGGACTTTCAGCCATGCCCGCTCGGTCTTCCGGCAGGCGCGGTTCAACGGGGCGGGCATGACGAAGCCGCCTTATGGCAATCGGATCAATCGGCTTCTGTCGCTGCTCATGCGCTAACGAATCCGGCTCCCTGCTGGGAAAGACCTTCGAGCCGAACTCAACGATGCATCGCTTCGGTGAGGTGGGAATCGCCCATCAAGGGCACGGAGATGTCATAGGACACGCCCGTGACCGCGAAGTTGAGCACCATGTATCCTTCCAGCTCGCCTTCGATGCTGCGCTTGATCAGGCGTGAGCCGAAGCCCTGGCGCTTCGGGGGCGATACCGGTGGTCCGCCCGACTCCGTCCAGTGGAAGCGCAATTGCGGCGGGCGGTCCTCGCTTGGAACGACAGACCACGACACATCGAGATGGCCCGAGGGCATGGACAATGCGCCGTACTTCGCGGCATTCGTGACCAGCTCGTGCAGGACGAGACCGAAATTGATGGCATAGCGGGAGGGCAGGTTCACCTTCGACCCTTCGATGGCGACGCGCCTGTCTCCCGATTTGCGATAGGGTGCCAGCTCCTGCTCCACGATCTCGCGCAAATCCGCCTCGCGCCATGATTTGCGGGTGAGCAGGTTGTGGGTTTTCGAAAGCGCGAGCAGGCGGCCCTCGAACGCTTCCTTGAACTGCATCGTATCCTTGGTGGAGCGCAGCGTCTGCGACGCGATGGACTGCACGGTGGCGAGGGTGTTCTTCACGCGGTGGTTCAACTCGTCGAGGAAGAAGCGTTGCTGGTCCTCGGCCTGCTTTCGCTCGGTAATATCCTGGAAGATACCGACGAAGGAGACAGGCTTGCCCTCCTCATCAAAGGAGACGCGGCCTCTCGAATTGATCCACCGGATCTCGCCGTTCGGGCGCCGGATCCGGTATTCGTCTTCGTAGTTCCCATCGCCGCGCACCGCGTCACGCAGGTTTTCGAGGGAGCTCTCCACATCGTCGGGATGGACGATGCCGCGCCAATCCTCGATGCTCGCCGTGGTCTTCGCTTCAGGGAGGCCGAGGAGCGAGGCCGCCTGGCTCGACCAGCCTCCGGTCCTTTTCCTGAGGTCGAACCACCACGTGCCCATGTGGCCAGCCTCAAGCGCCAGCCTCGCACGCTCCTCGCTGGCCTGAAGGGCCCGCTGACGTTCGGCGACGTCATCCATGAGGTCGTTGAAGCCTTTAGCCAGGAGGCTGAACTCGCCGGCGTTGCGGGGCAGGTCGATGCGGGCGTGATAATCACCGCGCCGCCAGTCGCGCACCGCGTTCGTCATGATGTCAAACGGTTTGGTGATGAAGGCGCGGCTCGCCAGCCACGAGAGCGACAGGGCAAGGATGAGGGCCGCYGTAATCAGCATGAATCCGCGCCGCGATGCCTGGTTGATCGGCTGGAAGCTCGCTTTCGTGGACAGGCCGGCGGCGATGAAGATGCCGATGGGCGGCACTTGAACGGGGATATACCCGATGATGCGCTCGACCCCGTCGATGGATTTTGCCTCGAAGGAGCCGATCCGGTCGCGCCAGAAATACTCCATGGCGCTCTCGGGCAGGCTCGCCCCCACGAACTTTTCCTGGAAAGGCTCACGGGCGAGGATAAGGCCGTTCCTGTCGGCAATCGTGATGGAGCCGTTCGGCGGGAGAGTGCGCTCCTTTAGCTTGAGATCCAGCCAGTTCAGGTCGAGGGCGCCGGCGATGACGCCGATGATGCGGCCGTCGTTGTCCTGGATCGGCATAGCGAGCGGGAGGACAGGATGGGCCGGCAGGCCGCCTTCGATGAAGCTCGAGGTGAAGTCGCCGATCACGAATTGCCGTCTCGCCAGCGCCTCCTGAAAATAGAAGCGGTTCGTGAAGCGCAGGTCCGCATAGGAAGGCTTTCCGCTGGTGCAGCGGACTTGCCCCTCGAGGTCCAGCGCCACGAAGGTCCATACCTGGGGCATCTTCTGCTGCAACGACTTCAGATAGTTACTGCAGACGAGAGTATCGAAGCCCCGGATGGACCGGGTCTCTTCGATGGCTGTTAGAAGGCTTTTAATCCCGTCGAAGATCCGTTCCAGCTCGGAACCGGCGAGTTGGGCCTGGCGAATGGCTTGCTCATGGATCTCCGCCTCGCGGGCGCGCCGCAGGGAGACCTCCGTGTATGTCCAGATGACGATCGCCGGCAGAACCGAGATCAACGCCAGGAGGAGCAAACGCCGCGCCAGTGTCATTCAACCGTCCAGCTTATTCGACACCAAGGGACCACAAAGAGCGCCCAGCGTCCACTGCGGCGAAGGTGGCCTTGCATTGGCGGCCCTGAGGTGTCAGGGGAGCAGGAATGGCGCTTCCTCCTCTTCTCCTCCTCCAGGATATCGCTCTCACCTTCGGCGGCACGCCGCTGATCGAGAGCGCCGAACTCTCCGTCTCGCCCGGCGAGCGGGCCTGCCTCGTCGGCCGCAACGGCTCGGGCAAGTCCACTTTGCTCAAGATCGCCGCAGGCCTCATGGAGGCCGACAAGGGCAAGCGATTCGTGCAGCCGGGCGCCACCGTGCGCTACCTGGCACAGGAGCCTGACCTCAGCGCCTTCCCGAATACGCTCGCTTATGTCGAATCCGGCCTCGGGCCGGGGGATGACCCGTATCGCGCCCGTTACCTGCTGGAGCAGTTGGGCATGACGGGCGAGGAGAAGCCCGCCGACCTCTCCGGCGGCGAGGCCCGCCGCGCGGCGCTGGCCCATGTGCTGGCCCCCCAGCCCGATATCCTGCTGCTCGACGAGCCCACGAACCATCTGGACCTGCCCGTCATCGAATGGCTGGAAGGGGAGCTGAAGAGCCTGCGCTCGGCCCTCGTCCTCATCAGCCACGACCGCCGCTTTCTGGAAAGCCTGTCCCAGGCGACCGTCTGGCTCGACCGGGGACGCACCCGCCGCATGGACCAGGGCTTCGCCCATTTCGAGGAATGGCGCGATCAGGTGCTGGAGCAGGAGGAGGCCGAGCACCACAAGCTCGGTCGCAAGCTCGTGGCCGAGGCCGATTGGCTGCGCTACGGCGTGACCGCCCGGCGCAAGCGCAACGTGCGCCGCCTCGGCAATCTCCACTCCATGCGCCAGCAATACCGCGACCGCGACCGGGCGGTGGGCACGGTCAGCATGACGCTGGCAGAGGCCGAGCAGTCCGGCACCCTTGTGGTGGAGGCGGAGGGCATCTCGAAATCCTACGGCGAGCGTCCCATCGTCTCGAACCTGTCCCTTCGCCTGCTGCGCGGCGACCGGCTCGGCATCATCGGGCCGAACGGCGCAGGGAAAACCACGCTCATCAACCTGCTCACCGGCAATCTCCAGCCGGATGAGGGCCGGGTGCGTCTCGGCTCGAATCTCCAGATGGTCACCCTCGACCAGCGGCGCGCGAGCCTCGACCCCAACGCTACCGTGGCGGAGACGCTGACCGGCGGGCGGGGCGACACCGTCACCATCGGCGGGCAGACGAAGCATGTGATCGGCTATATGAAGGATTTCCTGTTCGCGCCTGAGCAGGCCCGCACGCCCGTGGGCGTGCTCTCCGGTGGCGAGCGCAACCGCCTGATGCTGGCCCGCGCCCTGGCGCAGCCCTCGAATCTTCTGGTGCTCGACGAGCCGACCAACGATCTCGATCTGGAGACCCTCGATCTTCTCCAGGAGATGATCACGGATTATTCCGGCACCGTCCTTCTCGTCAGCCACGACCGCGACTTCCTCGACCGCACGGTCAGCTCCGTTCTTGTCTCGGAAGGCGAGGGGCGCTGGCTCGAATATGCGGGCGGCTATTCAGACATGGTGGCCCAGCGCGGCCAGGGCGTTCAGGCCCGCGTGGTCGAGAGGGATGTTAAGCCGAAGAACGGTGACAAGCCCGCCGCCGCGAGAGCGGAGCAGGCCAAGCGCAAGCTCAACTTCAACGAGCAGCACGACCTCAAGACCCTGCCTTTGAGGATGCAGGAGACCGAAGCCAAGATCGCCAAGGTCCAGGAAATCCTCGCCGATCCCGACCTCTATTCCCGCGACCCCGGTCGCTTCCAGAAGGCCATGGACATGCTCGCTCAGCTGCAAGGGGAGTTGCATGCCGCGGAGGAGCGCTGGCTGGAGCTGGAGATGCTGCGGGAGGAGCTTGAGGGGTAGAAGCAGGAATTCACTCCCCAATCGAATTGCGGAGAGCCCAGGCCGGACACTAAAGTGACATCACCCGCTCGCTAGAAGCGGATCGTCACTGAAGGAGGAACGCGATGGATTGCTTTTCGAGACGTTGCCTGACTACGATTCTGACGATGCTCTGCCTCGGAGTTGCACCCGCAGCTCTCATGGCCGCCGAACCTGACCGTACCGCATTGGCGGACCGGGTGACGAAGCTGTCGCGTGGTACGCAATGGAAGCTGGTCGAGGCCGTTCCGATCAACTTCCTGACCCATCACCCGCAGGGAATGGTGAAGATCGGCGATACGCTGTTCGTGTCGTCGGTGGAGATCAAGGAACCGACCAAGCGCTTTCCGCAGCCGGTGGACGGTTACGACCGGGATACGGGCGCGGGCGTCGGGCACCTTTTCAAGATCGACATGAAGGGCAACCTCATCGCCGACATCACCCTCGGCGAAGGATCGATCTATCATCCGGGTGGGATCGATTACGACRGCAAATACATCTGGGTTCCCGTGGCCGAATACCGGCCGAACAGCAAATCCATCGTCTACCGGGTCGATCCGGAGACCATGAAGGCCGAAGAGATGTTCCGTTTCGCGGATCATGTGGGCGGCGTGGTTCACGACACCGACCGCAAATCCCTGCACGGGGTCAGCTGGGGCTCGCGCCGGTTCTATCGCTGGGCTCTCGATGAAAGCGGCAAGCCCACCAATGCGGGCGAGGCTCCCGAGAAGCTGCGGATTCTGAACACCTCGCATTACCTCGATTATCAGGACTGCAAATATGCCGGCTCCCAGCGCATGCTGTGCTCCGGCGTTACCGAGATGCGGGTCAAGCCCGATGCGGCCCCGTTCCGGCTCGGCGGTCTTGATCTGGTCAACCTCGCCGACGGTCGCCCGATCTTCCAGACGCCGGTGCTGCTCTGGGCTGATTCCGGAATGG
This sequence comes from Microvirga sp. P5_D2, assembly GCF_054049475.1. Taxonomy (NCBI): domain Bacteria; kingdom Pseudomonadati; phylum Pseudomonadota; class Alphaproteobacteria; order Hyphomicrobiales; family Methylobacteriaceae; genus Microvirga; species Microvirga sp. P5_D2. Next base: position 19,607 of record NZ_JBFUMH010000063.1, read on the forward strand.
ACATGACCCACAATCCGGTCTGGATGGAAACGAGCGAGGCGGGCATCCGGGGTTACTTTATGCCCGAGGACGACAAGTCCACGCTCTACATCTACGAGGCCGAGGTGAAGTAGGGCCTTTGGAAAACGTGGCGAACTCGCCAGTGCATGTAAGTGATGGTATGGCGGTCAGCTATCCGTAGCTGATCGCTCATCGCTTCGACCTTTTCGACCTGTGGTGCGTTTTAGCTCGGTGATGCAGGATCCGAAGCTGCCCGACACTTGAGATACAACCCATGGCACATGCAAAACTGTTTACGCCCTTCCGGGTGGGAGACCTCGATCTGGCCAATCGCATCGTGATTGCGCCCATGTGCCAATATTCGGCTCAAGACGGATGCATGACGGATTGGCATTTGATCCATCTGGGTCAGCTTGCCCTGTCGGGGGCCGCGCTCCTGACCATCGAGGCCACTGCCGTCGTGCCCGAAGGGCGCATCAGTTATGCCGATGTGGGCCTTTATTCGGACGAAACCGAAGCCGCCATGGCGCGCGTTCTGGAGAGCGTCCGCCGCTGGTCCGACATGCCGATCGCGATCCAGCTGGCTCATGCCGGGCGCAAGGCTTCGACCGATGTGCCCTGGAATGGTGGAAAGCAGATCCCCCCGGAGCATTCGAACGGATGGCAGACCGAAGCACCTTCGGCGGTTCCATATTCCGCCGCTGAGAATGCTCCCACAGCGTTGGACAAGGAGCGCCTAGCTCAGCTGCGTGATGCGTTCGCCGAGGCGGCGAGACGCTCTGCCAGGCTTGGCATCGATGCGGTGCAGATCCATGCGGCTCATGGCTACCTGCTACATCAGTTTCTCTCGCCCTTGTCCAACAAGCGTGACGATGAATATGGCGGTTCGCTGGAGAACCGGATGCGCTTTCCGCTCGAGGTCTTCGATGCCGTCCGCGCGGCCTTTCCAGCAGAGAAGTCCGTGACCGTGCGGGTCTCGGGAACCGACTGGGCGGAGGGCGGCTGGACGATCGAGGAGACCGTCGCCTTCGCACAGGCGCTCGAGGCGCGCGGATGCGGGGCGATGCACGTTTCGAGCGGCGGGTTGACCCCGGCGCAACGGATTCCGGTGGGGCCCAATTACCAGGTGCCGCTAGCCCGCGCGGTCAAGCAGGCCACGGGGATGCCCGTCATCGCGGTCGGCCTCATTACGGACTTCGTGCAGGCAGAGGCTATTCTGGCGACGGGCGATGCCGACCTCATCGCTCTGGCACGAGCCATTCTCTACGATCCCCGCTGGCCCTGGCATGCGGCCGCGCATTTCGGTGCTTCCGTGAAGGCGCCCAATCAGTACCTGCGCTCACAGCCTCACCAGTATCCCGATCTTTTCAATGTCCGTGCGGATGACTGACGGTCACGGTGTGCTGTCGCCGCCTTCATCCAAGGTGAAGCCTGCCTTCAGCACGACCTGATAATGGCGCACTTCGCCATTCTCGACATGCCCCCTGGTTTGCAGGACCTCGAACCAGCGAAGGTTGCGAAGCGTCTTGCTGGCCCGCCGGACCGCGGTTCGGATCGCGTCGTCGATGCTTGTTTCCGATGAGCCGACAAGCTCGACGACCTTATAGACGTGATCGTTCATCAGGTGCTCCATGCATTGCGGAAAGCCTGAACTGGAGCGCCTGTCGAGGATGCCAAGAGCCGCATTCCTGCATCCGAGGGGCATGTGGATGGGATTATTCGTAATAACCGGGCTGAGCAGCAGGAACATAGGATCATCGTCATCGTTAGGATGCGATAGCTCGGCCTTGAAGGACCGGGCACTGGAAGGAAACTCCGCGATGAATCTCAAGATGATCTTCGTAACGGGCGCCCTTGCGCTCGGTGTTGCCGGCTGCATGACGCCCATGGCGTCGGCTCCTGCTCCCGCTCCCATCGCCGTGACGACCGCCACGGAATTCGTGCCCATGGCCACGTCCTCGAACCTGTTCGAGATCGAATCCAGCCGCATTGCGCTGCAGCGCTCGCAGAATCGGGAAGTTCGCCGCTTCGCACAGCAGATGATCCGCGATCACACCCTTGCGGGACGCCGCATGACAGCCGCTGTGCGCCGGGCCGGCCTGCCGGCTACTCAGCCCGCCATGATGCCGAAGCACCAGCAGATGCTGGCGACCGTCGAGGGCGCTGCCGATTTCGATGCGGCCTATGTGAACGCGCAGCTCATGGCCCATCAGGAAGCCGTTGCCCTGTTCTCGTCCTACGCGTCGGGCGGCGATGTTCCGCAGCTCAGGGAATTCGCAAACGCGACCCTGCCGACCCTGCAGATGCACCTCGAGCACGTGCAGGCCCTCAGCAGTGGCGGCGGCATGAGCCGCGCCATGTAAGGGTTTCCCGAGGATCGGACGAAAAAGGCCGCCGGGCACTCCGGCGGCCTTTTGTTTTGCCTCTATTCGGCTCGCCGATAAGCCGCCACTTCCTGCTCGATGGCGCCGAAAATCGATTGCCCCGCCTTGTCCTTCATCTCGATGCGGATCGTGTCGCCGATGCGCATGAAAGGCGTTCTGGCTTCGCCGTGGAGAATGGTCTCTACCGTGCGCTGCTCAGCGAGGCAGGAATAGCCGACACCGCCCTGCGTGACAGGCTTGCCCGGTCCGCCGCCTTCGTCCCGGTTGGAGACGGTGCCCGAGCCGATGATCGTGCCGGCGCCTAAGGGGCGGGTGGCGGCCGCATGGGCGATCAGGGTCGGGAAGTCGAAGGTCATGTCCACGCCGGCATTGGGCTTGCCGATGAGCTGACCGTTCAGGTTGGAATGCAGGGGCAGGTGGAGCCTGCCGCCATCCCAGGCATCACCGAGCTCGTCAGGTGTGACGGCGACGGGCGAGAGGGCGGAGGACGGCTTGGACTGGAAGAAGCCGAAGCCCTTGGCCAGTTCGCCGGGGATCAGGTTGCGCAGGGAGACGTCGTTCACCAGCACCACGAGGCGGATCGCGGCTGCTGCCTCCTCCCTGGTCGCCCCCATCGGAACCTCGTCGACGATCACGGCGATTTCCGCTTCGAAATCGATCCCATGGGCCTCGTCCATGACGAAAACCGGATCGCGCGGCCCGAGGAAGGAATCCGAGCCGCCCTGATACATGAGCGGATCGGTCCAGAAGGAGGCCGGCATCTCGGCTCCGCGCGCTTTGCGCACCAGCTCTACGTGATTCACATAAGCGGAGCCGTCCGCCCATTGGTAAGAGCGGGGCAGGGGCGAGGCGCAGTCGTGCTCGTGAAAGCGGAAGGAGGGCACGGAGCCGTGCTCCAGCTGTTCCGCGAGGTCACGCAGGCGAGGCTCGACTTTTTCCCAATCGTCGAGGGCTTGCTGTAGCGTCGGAACAATGAAAAATGCGTCCGTCGCGCGGGTCAGGTCCCTCGAGACGATCACGAGTCGGCCATCACGGCCTTGTTTGAGCGAAGAAAGCTTCATAGCCACCCACCTTGTTGTCGTGGTTTATAGAGCTGCAATGAGAAAAGTTTCGGGAAACGCCATGACGACGATGAAGAGAAGAAACTTCTTGAAGGGCGCGGGCCTTGCCGCTGCCGCCACCACCGTGGCCGCGCCGGCGATCGCGCAGTCGATGCCGGAGATCCGCTGGCGCCTGACCTCGAGCTTCCCCAAGTCGCTCGACACGATCTTCGGCACCGCCCAGACCTTCTCGAAGTACATGTCCGACGCGACCGACGGAAAGTTCCAGATCCAGGTCTTCGCTCCGGGCGAGATCGTCGGCGGCCTTCAGGCCATGGATGCGGTGCAGAACGGCTCGGTCGAATGCGCCCATACCCCGCTCTATTACTATATCGGCAAGGAGCCGGCGCTCGGCATGGGCACGGGCCTGCCCTTCAGCCTGAACGCCCGCCAGCTTCATTCCTGGTGGCACTTCGCCGGCGGCAAGGAAATCATCAACGAGGTGATGGGCCGGTACAACTGCACGTCCCTCGTCTGCGGCAATTCCGGCGCCCAGATGGGCGGCTTCTTCCGCAAGGAGATCAACACGGTCGATGACCTGAAGGGCCTCAAGTTCCGCATCGGCGGCCTGGGCGGACAGGTGCTCGCCAAGCTCGGCGTCGTGCCGCAACAGATCGCTCCCGGCGATGTCTACCCCGCCCTTGAGCGCGGCACCCTGGACGCGGCCGAGTTCGTCGGCCCCTACGACGATGAGAAGCTCGGCTTCCTGAAAGTCGCGAAGTACTACTACGCACCCGGCTTCTGGGAGGGCGGCGCCATGCTGCACCTCGTCGTCAACCAGCAGAAGTGGAACGAGCTGCCCAAGCACTACCAAGCCATCATGGAGCACGCCACCGAGGCCGCGAACAACTGGATGCTGGCGAAGTACGATGCCGTCAACGGCCAGGCGCTGCGCCGCATGGTGGGCGCGGGCGCGGAACTGCGCACCTTCTCGCAGCCGGTCATGGAAGCCAGCCTGAAGGCCGCCAACGAGCTCTACGCCGAACTCTCGGCCAAGAACGCCGACTTCAAGAAGGCCTACGATTCCATGGTGGCCTATCGCAACGACGTGCTGCCCTGGTGGCAGCTCAACGAATACGCCTTCGATACCTTCATGATCCGCACGCGCGGCCGGTCGTAATCTCGCGCTTTCGTTGATGGCCGGGCCATCGGTGAGCCCTGAAGAGACATGAGGCCGTCCGGCTGGTGGCATCTTTCCGATGCAGCAGCCGGGCGGCCTTTTTCGATGACGCCGAGCCATCGTGATCCATGTGGATGCAGGTTCGAACCTCATGCTGTTTGAACGTGCCGGTTCGACTGCGAAGGCAGGCGTGGGCGCAGAGCGCCGAAGAGGCTGAAAAAAGCCGCTTTGCGCGAACCGCAAATCCCAGAGCAAGTCTGGACATTCATCGGCGTTCTCCCTGCCCGGATCCGATGGCCGCTATCTCAGGGACAGCGGATTGGCTCTCGAATCTAGTTGCTTGTGCAACGAATTTGACTTATTGGTTGCACAAGCAACGGTTTTTTGTCAACCAATGGCACCTCGCTCAGCAGTCAAGAAAGAGGAAGATTCGGGCTCTCTCGTGATCCTGGAGAGGTTTCTTCCCTATCGTCTCAACGTTCTGGCCAGCCTGACCTCGAACGCGCTGGCGCAGATCTATGCCGAGCGGTTCGGGCTCTCGATTCCGGCCTGGCGGGTCGTCGCGACCTTGGGTCAGTACGACTACCATACGGCGCGGGACATCGCCGCCCACGGAGTCATGCACAAATCCACGGTCTCGCGCGCCGTTTCCGCGCTGGAGCAGCGCGGGCTCATCGTCCGCAAGCCCAATCTCGACGACCGGCGGGAGGAGTGGCTCGAACTCACGGAGGAAGGGCGCGAGATCTATGAGGCGCTGGCTCCCGAGGCGCTCGCCTTCGAGGAACGCTTCATCTCCGTGCTGACGGCCGAAGAACAGGAAGTGCTCGTCGCGCTCATCGACCGCCTGAGCGGCCATGCCCGGCTTCTCGCGCCCGAAGGGGAGAGCGAGGGATGAAGCTCTATACTTACTTCCGCTCCTCCGCCGCCTATCGCGTGCGGATCGCCCTCAACCTGAAGGGCGTGCCGTTCGAATCCATTCCGGTCAACCTGCTGAAAGCCGAGCAGCGCGATACGGCCTATGGCGCCGTCAATCCGCAGAAGCGCGTGCCTTCGCTCGATATCGGCGACACGACGCTCATCCAATCCGGCGCGATCCTCGAATATCTCGACGAGGTCTATCCCGAGCCGCCGCTTCTTCCCATGGGGCCTGTGAACCGCGCGAAGGTGCGCGCCGTCGCAGGCATCATCGGCTGCGATATCCACCCGCTCAATAATTCAAGCTCCCTCGGCTACCTCAAGAACAAGCTGGGTCATGACCAGGCGATTGCCGATGAATGGTATGGCCATTGGGTGCGCGAAGGTTTCGATGCCATCGAGGCCCTGATCGAACCGGGTCCTTATGCCTTCGGCTCCCGGATCACGCTCGCGGATGTCTATCTCGTGCCGCAGGTGTTCAACGCCCGGCGCTTCAAGATCCCTCTCGATTCCTATCCGAAGATTGTCGCGGTGGATGCGGCCTGTGCCGAGCATCGCGCCTTTCGGGATGCCGCTCCGGAAAATCAGCCGGACGCAGCGTGAGACTTATCAGACGTATCCGCATGGCGTGCGGATGCGTTGTCTCGTCAAGATGATCTCTCGACGGGTCGACCAGATAACAGGAGGAAAGCCATGGGACCGTTCCCGCACGATGCACCGCCGCCGGCCATATCCGAAGACAACCCGATGGGAACCGACGGATTCGAATTCGTCGAATTCTGCCATCCGAACCCTGAGGAGCTTGATCGCCTGTTCAAGATCATGGGCTTCTCCGTGGTTGCCAAGCACCGCTCGAAGAACGTCCTTCTCTATCGCCAGGGCGACATCAACTTCATCGTGAACGCGCATCCCGGCTCCTTCGCCGAGCGCTTCGCCAGCCAGCACGGGCCCTCGGCTCCGGCTATGGCGTTCCGCGTGGTCGATGCGAAATATGCCTATGACCGCGCGCTCTCCATGGGCGCCAAGCCGGTGCAGACGCAGGTGGGGCCGAACGAGCTCGAAATTCCCGCCATCGAAGGCATCGGCGGACTGCACATCTATTTCGTGGATCGCTACGGCGAGAAGGGCTCGATCTACGACGTGGATTTCGAATGGCTCGGYGAGAAGGACCCGAAGCCCGAGGGTGTCGGCCTCTATTACATCGATCACCTGACCCATAACGTCTATCGCGGACGCCTGAACGAATGGGCGGGGTTCTACGAGCGGCTCTTCAATTTCCGGCAGATTCGCTATTTCGACATCGAAGGAAAGATGACGGGCCTTCACTCCCGCGCCATGACGAGTCCGGACGGCAAGATTCGCATTCCCATCAATGAAGATGCGGGCGAGACCGGACAGATCGAGGAATATCTGCAGGAGTATAAGGGGGAGGGCATCCAGCACGTCGCCCTGGGCTCCCTTGATCTCTATGAATCGATCGAGACACTGATCGACCGAGAGCACGAGTTCATGCCCGCGCCCAACGACATCTATTACTCCCGCGTCGACACGCGCCTGCCCAGCCATGGCGAGTCGCTCGAGCGCCTGCAGAAGAACGGCATCCTCATCGACGGGGAGGGCGTGGTCGAGGGCGGCTTCACGAAGGTGCTGCTCCAGCGCTTCGGAAAGACCGCCATCGGGCCGATCTTCTTCGAGTTCATCCAGCGCAAGGGCGATGACGGATTCGGGGAGGGAAACTTCAAGGCCCTCTTCGAATCCATCGAGGAAGATCAGATTCGCAGGGGCGTTTTGAAGCCGAAAGTCGCCTGACGAGGCTCGAATAGCCACGATTCGGCAGAGGCCGGACCCGTCCGGCCTCTTCTTTTTGGGCCTTGGAGAGGATTATTCCGCCCAATATGTGACAGAGTTATTCACAGGCTCACCGCATCGTGATGCCCGAAATACTGAGTCGACAACCGTTCCAAACTGCGGCGCTTCGTTCCTAAACGCCTGAATTTTAACGGTTTGTTAGGAAATGGCTCCAAATCCTAACGAAACGTAAACGGCGGCATGTGCAAACGTTGCGTTTGTGCAACATGGTCCTGAAAAGCCCGGCCCCGTGCCCATTTTGCGCCTTCATTCGGTTGCTTGCCCGGCAACGCTGGCTAATGTGGCTCCAGCGACGGGGGCACCCCAGTCGTCATTTGTAGGCTCAGCCAGCTGGCGGGGCCACCAAGTCACTAGGGGAAATGGGACGTGTTTGGAGCTTCTCAGAAGTTTTCGAAGCACTAAACCCGGCCCCCCAAGGGTCTCAAAACTTTGGAGGTCAACCATGAAGCTCGTTAAGAGCCTTCTTCTCGGATCGGTTGCGGGTCTCGCCGCCGTTGCCGGAGCTCAAGCCGCCGATCTTCCCGTGAAGAAGGCCGCTGCAGTTGAATACGTTCGCGTCTGCTCCACCTACGGCGCAGGCTTCTTCTACATCCCCGGCACGGAAACCTGCCTCCGCGTCGGCGGCCGCGTCCGCGCTGAAATGCGCTACCTCGAGCCGGTCTCCCGCGAATCCGACTCGATCGGCTTCCGTACCCGCGGCCGCATCCAGCTCGACGCTCGTACCGCCACGGCTTACGGCC
>NZ_JBFUMH010000064.1:0-27570 GCF_054049475.1 Microvirga sp. P5_D2
GATCTGTCCCGGCGCGGGTTCATGGCTGGGGCTGGCGCCTCTCTCGCCTCGCTCGGGCTTGTTCGGAGAGCCGATGCGCAACCGGCTGCGCCCGGCCCCACGCCCCCATTGGTGTTGGCGAATTTCATGTTGTTCGATGGACGATCCAAAGCTCTGCGGGGAGGGCTTCGCCTTCTTGTCGACGGCAATCGGATCAAGCAGATCGCCGGCGGCGATCTGCCTCCGCCGGATGGTGCACGGATGATCGATTGCGGCGGGAGGGTTTTGATGCCCGGCCTGATCGACGCCCATTGGCATGCGATTTTCGCGGCGCTCCCGATCAACGCCCTGCTGACAGCAGATATAGGATACATCTTTCTGGCCGCGAGCGCAGAGGCCGAGCGGACGCTGATGCGCGGTTTCACGACCATCCGGGATCTCGGCGGCCCATCCTTTGCTCTGAAGCAGGCAATCGACGAGGGGCTTTCTACGGGGCCACGCATCTATCCGTCGGGCGCCATGATCACGACCACGGGCGGCCACGGCGACATGCGTCAGCTTTCCGATCTGCCGAGAAGTCCTGGTGGCCCCTTGAGCTTCATGGAGCAGACGGGCGCCGCCAATGTCGCCGACAGCGAAGACGAGGTTCGCCTGCGGGTTCGCGAACAGCTCTTCCAGGGCGCTTCGCAGATCAAGCTCGTTGGCGGGGGAGGAGTCTCATCGCCGCGCACCACGCTGGACATGTTGACCTTCAGCGAGCCTGAGCTCCGTGCAGGTATCCAGGCGGCCGCGGATCGAAATGCCTACGCGGCGGTGCATGCCTATCCGCCTGACGCGATCCGGCGCGCGCTCGCTGCGGGTGCCCAATGCATCGAGCACGGACATTTGATGGATGAGGCGACCGCCAGGCTTATGGCGGATAACGGCACATGGCTCAGCACGCAACCGTTTGTCAGCGCCGAAGATACACCTCCGATGGCTGGGCAAAGCCGAGCGAACCTGCTTCAGGTGATCGCCGGAACGGACACAGTTTACGCTCTCGCCAAGGAGCACAAAATCAAGACTGCCTTCGGATCGGACCTATTGTTTTCCAGTACGATTGCGGAGCGGCAGGGCATCATGCTGACCCATCTGACCCGCTGGTACGACAATGCCGATGTGCTGACGATGGCGACGTCCGGCGACGCCGAGTTGCTGGCGATGTCCGGCCCACGGAATCCCTATCCGGGAAAGCTGGGTGTCATTGAAGAGGGTGCGTTCGCGGACCTGCTGGTGATCGACGGCAATCCCTTGGATAACATAGGGCTCATGGCTAATCCGGACAAGACTTTCATGATCATCATGAAAGACGGAAAGGTGCACAAGAACACTTTGCCGAGTTAGCGCCAGCGAAATCCGGTTCTTCCAATCTACAGCTGTCATCGCCAGGCAGACGAACAATGCCTTGGGGCAGAGAAATCCGAGAGAATGGCGACGACTTGAATATCGGAACTTATGCGATCTACAGGCAGATTTGGCACTACACCAGGCAGTACCAATTTTTGTTGATCGGGTTATCCCTCGGTGTTCCCGCGCTTTCAGCTGCGCCATTGTACTTCCAACAGAAGATCGTCAACGGTCTGGCTTATGGCATAACGCTGAACCAGATGCTTTCACTCGGCGCTCTCTATGCGCTCGGCCCTGAAGAGGTTTTGGTTGGGTCGTGGGGACGTGAAACCACTGCACTTTGGGCAGCATGAAGTTTGGCTGTTGCGTCACGATGCTCCGGCTCAGTCACGGAGGATAGCGTATTAGGCCATTGGATGTCGCATCACCAAGCTAGCGAAACAAAGCTCAGGTCTTTAGCTTACTATTGAGCGCCAAGTCGCCAATGCCGCGAATGCGCCGTTCCTACAGGATGATGTCGATCTGCAATGATACAACGAATAATAGGGGCGCGTATATTTAGGGCTTAGGCCTTGAGGCCTGTTACACGGTTTGAGCCGGAAACACTGTATTCTACTTGGCCAATAAGGCCACTCGCCACAGTTGTGATAGCAATCCTTTGGAGGTAATCCTGCGGAGGATCGCCTGCCAGATCGATTCGCCAGCATTCGTGACGAAGGGGTGCAGAAATCCGGCCTGGGCAATATTAGCCATAAACCTATTTCGCCGATTTGAACTAGCGCCCAGTCATGAAAATCTTCAGAATTCTCGTAGGAGCAGTCCTGCTTATCGGGGGACTTTACGTTATCGTCGGCGAGTATCTTTCGGGTACCAGCGCCGACGCCACGATCAACGCCCGCACTAGTGTCCTGCGTGCACCCATCCAGGGATTGGCCGAGTTCTCCGTGCGCGCGATCGGAGCCCAGATTTCCCCTGAAGAGACGGTGGTGCGCATCACCGACAACCAGTTCGACAATGCCCGCTTGATCGACTTGGAGCGGACTCGCTCCACACTCGAGGCGGATCTCGCCCGGCTCCGGGCCCAGACCGCTGCGGTGGATGAAGCTCGTAAGGTCTTGGATACCCAGGCCAAGAGCTACCAGGAAGGGCGAGTGCGTCAGATCCGTTCTCGCATCGCCGAGGCGCAGACCGCCGTGAACTCGGCGGAGGCTCGATTCCGCGAAGCGGACAGCGCACTGGATCGGACCCGCGAGCTCAGCTCACGCGGTGTCCAGACCGCGATCACGCTCGATCGCGCCAAAGCCCAATACGACGTTGCGCAGCAGGACATCGCCAGCACCCGCGAGCGTATTACCTATCTCACGGCGGAACTCTCGTCGGCGCAAAACGGCGTCTTCATCGGCGATTCCTACAACGACGCGCCGTTTTCGATCCAACGGATCCGGGAGTTTGATCTCAGGTTGGCCGAACTCAGGGCCGAGGCCGATAATGTCAGCCGCCGCCTGAAGCTGGCCGCCGAGCAGATCGCGGCCGAGCGGGTCCGGGTCAATCGTCTGACCTCGGCTGAACTCTCGGTGCAAAGCCCGAGCATCGTCTGGAACTTCCTCGCCAGCAGCGGCGAGCATGTCAATCAGGGACAGGATCTCGTGCGGTTCGTAGACTGCTCCGCCGTCATGGTCACCGCCAGCGTGAGCGAGAGGGTCTATTCCAATCTCAGGGTCGGCATGCCAGCCCAGTTCCGATTGACTGGCGACGATCGGGTCTTGCAGGGAACCATCACCCGCCTCGGCGGATCGGGGGCAGCTGGCCTCTACAGCACGCTCGCTATCGGCCCTAGTCCCGAACACCTGACCCGCTTCGACGTCGCCCTAAGCATTCCAGAGCTCGCTAGCGATCCGGACCTCTCCTGTGCAGTCGGCCGCACAGGTCGCGTGGTCTTCGTGGGTGGACCGCTTGCCGGCATCCGGCAGCGGCTAACGGATCTCGGCCTGTAATGCTCGTCCTCGACCAGTATCTGTCGAGTCTTGCAGGCCTGGCCGTGGTGATCGGCCTCGCCTTTTTGTTACTGCCGCTGGCCGCACCCAAGAACGCTCTCCTGCGCATCCTACTGCTCGGCCTCACGGCCGTGCTGGGTTGGCGCTACATGATCTGGCGGATCACCGAGACTGTTCCGCCTGCGGCCGAGGGCGTCACCCTCGATGTCATCGCCGGATGGGTTTTTGTAACAATTGAAGCCCTGGCCCTCGTGTCCTCGACGATGTCCTATCTGTTCCTCACTCGTCGGAAAGATCGGCACGAGGAAGCGAGCCGGAACCTCGCCTGGTGGGGGAGCAACCCGCCGCGTGTCGACCTCTACATCGCCACCTACAACGAGGAATTGGAGGTTCTGGAACGCACGCTCGCTGGTGCGCAGGCGATCGATTATCCGAACCTGCGCGTCTTCGTGCTAGACGATGGGCGACGGGAGTGGCTGACCGAGGTGTGCCGCCGCTATGGCGCCGAGCACAGAACACGCCCGTCCAACGAACACGCAAAGGCGGGTAACATAAACTACACGCTGACACAGCGTTTGAAAGATGAGGATGCTCCCGACTTCGCCGCCGTCCTCGACGCGGATTTCGTACCACACCGCAATTTCGTGCGCCGGGCAGTCGCCCTGTTCCACGATCCGAAGGTTGGGCTCGTCCAGACGCCGCAGCACTTCTTCAATCCCGACCCGATCCAGCACAATCTCTACATCGCTTCTGCCTATCCCGACGAGCAGCGCTTCTTCTTCGATCATCTGGAACCTGCACGCGATGGATGGGGCATCGCGGTGTGCTGCGGAACTTCCTCGATGGTGCGCATCTCGGCTGTGCGCGAGATCGGCGGCCTCCCGACGCAGAGTGTAACAGAGGACTTCCTCCTGACCATTCGCCTCGATAGCCATGGCTATCGCACGGTCTACCTCAACGAAGCGCTCACGGAAGGGCTCGCTCCGGAAGGGCTGCACGAATATGTCGTTCAGCGCGGGCGCTGGTGCCTGGGCATGATGGAGATCGTGCGCAACGTCTACAATCCCTTTGGTGCAAACGGCTTACGCTTTATGCAGCGCCTGAGCCTCGTCGACTCGCTTCTGTTTTGGACGACGACCTTTCCATTCCGCCTGATCGCTCTTATCGGCCCGCTGCTCTACTGGTACTTCGGCATCATCGTCGTGAATGCCTCGCTGACAGATGTCGTTTCGTACTATCTGCCCTATTACGCAGCCGTGCTGATCACGCTCAACTGGATCTCTGGTGGCCTAATCTGGCCTGTGCTCAACGATGTGTCCCAGCTTATTGCCGCATGGCCCATCGCGCGCGCCGCAGCTATGGGACTGCTGACCAAAGGGCCGCACAAGTTCCGCGTAACGGCAAAGGGCGGTGACCGGACGAAGACGATTGTGCAATGGCCAATGATGAAGCCCTTCGCGATCCTCTTCGGCCTCACCGTGCTGGGAATTCTGCTACCCCTGATCTTCCAGGATCACTTCAGCCATGTGGCCAAGGCCGGCGATGGCATCAGGATCATCCTGTTCTGGACGGTCTACAATCTGATCGTGCTCGCTATTACCATGCTGGTGTGCGTCGAGCGGCCTCGCGTCAACCGGCCCCAACGTGAGAATGTTGAACTGGCCGTGGTCTCAGTTGGATCGCAGCGGCTCCCGTCCTGGGTGCTCGAACTGGGAGTCGATCATGCCCGTGTTCGCGGACTGTCCGGGTTAACGGACGGCGCCTTAGGGACAATCGCTCTTGCGGATGTCGGCGATGTCGCTATCCGCATATCGAAAGAAACGAACGACGGTTATCACCTGTCCCTGCGCCCGACTCCGGAACAGCGCGATGGAATCCTGCGCAAGCTTCACACGACTGACGCAAAGCCGGGGACCGGGCAGGGCGACCTTCCTGAGATGATCAGAGGCTGGATGCGCGGTCTGGGCTCGCGGTAGGCACAAGAATGGAGAGCGCGAAAATGCGCATTGGGATCAAGAAACTTATATTCGTCGTCGGCGCTCTGCTGATGCTCGTGCCTGCCATTGTGGCTGGCACCATGTTTACGAATGCCATGCAGCAACGTGCAGAGGTAGCTAACAGCGCACGCTTGAGGCTTCTTGGAGAGATCGTCGCCAACCAGTTCGGGCAGCGCATGCAAGAGCTCTGGCAGGACGTCGAGGGAATGGCGCGCGTCGTTCGCTTGGACAACCCTGAGGAAATCCGCCGCCAGTTCACACTGCTGGGTCAAGTGGATCGGCGTTATACCTGGATCGGCGTCGCTGATGTGCAGGGGAAGGTCATCGCAGCATCGCAGGGCATGCTGGAGGGCGCAAGTGTTGCCGAGAGGCCTTGGTTTCGGCGCGGCCTCAATGGCCCTGCCGCTGTCGATGTGCATGAGGCGGTTCTTCTGGCGAAGCTTCTTCCAGCGACTCAGGAGCCGCGCCGCTTCGTCGATTTCTCCGCTCCGATCAAGAATGACCAAGGCGCCGTGATCGGCGTCATCGGGGCGCATTTCGACTGGAACATGGTCAAGGATATTATCCAGGCCGTAAGGGGGCAGGGCGTCGATGCCCTTCTCGTCTCGCGGGAGCGGGTGGTTCTCTCGGGCCCGCAGGAACTTCAGGAGACCAAGTTATCCGAAAGATCAGCCGTCGCTGCAGGCCAGGGCACATCGATCTCGCTTCGCGAAAGATGGCAGGATGGCAAGGACTACATGACGGCTGTCATTCCCTCGATTCAATTCAAAGACATGCCCAGCTTTGGCTGGAGCCTTATCGTGCGTGCGGACCTGAACGCAGTCCTCGATCCCACCCGGGCCATTGCACGGGCCTTCTGGATGCTGCTCGGCTCCGGTGCACTGGTTGCCCTCGTCCTGCTCTATCTGTTTGCGGCCTGGCTCGCGAAGCCACTCCGCCGACTCGTCGCAACGGCGGAGGTACTTGCCAGCGGCCGCACGGATCAGCCGCCGCACGACGAAACCCGCTACGAAGAGGCGGCTCGCCTAAGCGCTGCTCTCGTTCGGTTCCAAACCTTTTCAGTCAGGCCTTACCAGCCGATCCGGGCCGAAAAAAGCAAGACGTCGACACCCGCGTCCTGATGCGGGTTTGGAAAGCCGATTGGTAGATTCTCGGGCTTGCGATAGGTCTTGTCTTTCGTGACCTGTAACCCATAACGCTACAGTCGGTTTAACAAAGGCAGCATCTTGCCCAACTTCCGAGAGACGTTCCCGGTTGCACCGCCCCACCCGGGATGGATCCTGCGTGACCGGGTCCTGCCAGCCCTTGGCTTGTCCGTCAGCCAAGCGGCTCGCGAGCTTCGCATTGCCCGCCAGACGCTCCATCGGGTTCTTGCCGGCAGGGCCGCGGTCAGCCCGGAAATGGCGACCCGTCTCGCCCGTCTCTCGGGCACGACGCCGCGCTTCTGGCTGGAACACCAACAACGGCACGATCTCTGGCATGCAGAGCGGGCGCTTACAGGCGTCCTCGGGCTGATCCCCACCCACACGCTTCCGGTCGCTCTTCAGGCCGAGATTGGAATTCATCATGACCGCTAAGCCTCAGCCCACGGTAAAAGCGCGGACCGGGGTTGTGGGTCTAGACGATATCCTCGTCGGAGGCCTGTCCCCCGGACATGTCTATCTTCTGGAGGGTAACCCCGGCACCGGCAAGACGACCATTGCTCTCCAGTTTCTGCTCGATGGGGCCAAGTCTGGAGAGACCGGACTTTACGTCACCATGTCCGAGACGGAGGCGGAGTTGCGCGATGGGGCGGCATCCCATGGCTGGACCCTCGGCGACAGCATCCATGTGTATGAACTCGTGCCGCCGGAGAGCCTCCTCGACGATGAGCACCAGCAGAGCCTGCTCTACTCATCCGATCTCGAACTCGGCGAAACCACCAAGGCCGTGTTCGCCGCGATCGACCGGACAAAGCCGGTTCGCATCGTGATCGACAGTCTGTCGGAGATCCGCCTTCTGGCGCAAAGCTCCTTGCGCTATCGCCGCCAGATCCTAGCGATGAAGCACTACTTTGCGCGTCAGGGCGCGACGGTTCTCCTCCTCGACGATTTGACTACGGACACGAATGACAAAACCGTTCACAGCCTCGCTCATGGGGTGATCCGCCTGGAGGGACTGACGCCCAGCTATGGCGCCGAACGCCGCCGCCTGCGAGTAATCAAGTATCGGGGCCAGTCGTTCAGGGGCGGGTTCCACGACTTCGTCATCGCGGAAGGCGGCGTCCAGGTGTTTCCGCGCCTCGTCTCCGGCGAGCATAAGACAGGCTTTGCCCGCAATATCCTCACGAGCGGGATTGCCGAACTGGATGCACTCCTGGGCGGCGGCGTCGAGCGGGGCTCAAGCACGCTGGTGATGGGACCGGCCGGGACGGGAAAATCCCTTCTGACGGTACAGTTCGCCATCTCTGCGGCGGCGCGCGGCGAGAAGGCGGCCCTGTTCATCTTCGATGAGGAGCTCGGCCTCCTGATCGATCGCGCCAAGCTGATCGGGATCGACCTGGAAGCGCTGTGCGCCACCGGCAATCTGTTTATCGAGCAGGTGGATGCCGCAGAGCTCTCGCCCGGCGAGTTCACCGACCGGGTGCGCACCAAGATCCATCGCCATGGCGTGAAGACGGTCGTGATCGACGGCCTCAACGGCTATCAGGCAGCCATGCCGGAAGAGCAGTTTCTCACCCTGCACATCCATGAGCTTCTGCAGTACCTGAACCGGCAGGGTGTCTCGACGTTCCTGACGGTCGCACAGCACGGACTCGTGGGCGACATGAAGTCTCCCGTTGACGTCACTTATCTCGCCGACACCGTGATCCTTCTGCGCTATTTCGAGGCTTTCGGCAAAGTGCGGCGGGCGATCTCGATCATCAAAAAGCGGTTCGGTTCGCACGAGAACACCATTCGGGAGATGCGCATCACGAGCCAGGGCATTGCCCTTGGCGAACCCTTGAAGGGCTTTCAGGGCATTCTGCGGGGAACCCCGGTCTTTATCGACGGCGACGGCGAACGACTGCTCAAAGATCGCGCAGAATGAACGACGTTCTCCACCTGCATTCGGAGCGTGCGATCATTTTGGCGCCTCATGGACGGGACGCGACGATTGCCGCGGACATTCTGAGGAGCGCGGGGATCTTATCCGAGGTTTGCCCCGACATGCCGGCGCTTGTGCGTGAGATCAAGCGGGGTGCAGGCTTTGCGGTTGTCACCGACGAGGCTTTCCGCACGGCGAACTTGAAGGATCTCTCGCACTGGCTGTCTGAGCAGCCTCCGTGGTCGGATTTCGCGTTCGTGCTCCTCACCCTTCGTGGCGGGAGCATTGAGCGTAATCCAGCCTTGGCGCGTCTATCCGAAGTTCTCGGCAACGTCGTTTTCCTGGAGCGCCCTTTCCATCCTGGGACCCTTGTGAGCGTTGCCCGGTCGGCCTTGCGCGGGCGCCGGCGGCAATATGAGGCACGCGCCAGGCTCGAAGACCTGCATCAAGGCGAGGAGCGCCTGAGGGTCGGCCTCGACAAGGAAAAACGCGCTGCCGAGCATCAGCGGCTGCTCATTGATGAGTTGAATCACCGGGTGAAGAACACCCTGGCAACCGTGCAATCCATCTCGGCCCAGACCTTGCGCACATCGGAGACAAAAGAGGATGCGCGTGATGCGCTGGAGATGCGGCTTCTCGCCCTATCCCGGGCGCATGACGTGCTCACTCGCGAGAGCTGGGACGGGGCTGACCTAGGTGAAGTTGTCGAAAAGGCTCTTGAGCCTTACCAGATCTCCGGTGAGAACCGCTTCCACATCACGGGGCCGCATGTGCGCGTGACGCCCCGTATGTCGCTCGCGTTGGCAATGGCGTTGCATGAGTTGGCAACCAACGCGGTGAAGTACGGCGCCTTATCGAACAAGACGGGCACGATCCAGGTCTCGTGGAAGGTGCAAAACGGGGCTGCCCCGCCTCGGTTGACCTTGCGCTGGACGGAGGCTGGAGGGCCACCCGTGGTAGCGCCCCGCCGGCGCGGCTTCGGATCACGCCTCATCGAGCGTACCCTGGCCAATGATCTGGATGGCCGGGCGGACATTGCATTTGCGCCAACGGGAGTCGTCTGTACCGTCGATGCTCCTGTTGTGTAGATCCCTGAAGGGAGCTCCGGACTTCGATTTCGCTTTTTAACATTCCTCAAGAGTGCGCCGTGCCTAGCAATGGCAGCCAAGACAAGCGCCCTCAGACATAACCTACGCGGCTCGTCTTAGAGCGAAAGGAGAAGCCCGGCCTTGGCCGGGCTTCTGTGGACTCGTTAGCGATTACGGTCACTCGGATTGCCCGTGGTGCCAGTGCGTGAGGTCTGGTCGCTGCGCTCATCCTCCACGTCCACCTCGGTGCGACGTACCGTATCCGACACTGTCTCAGTACGCTGATCGGCTTGCTTACGCACGACGACTTCCTCGACCACGCGCGCTTCCTTCGAGACAACGGCTTCCTCGGCACGCTCCTCTACCTCGATGGTGCGCTCTTGGAACGGATCGCCGCTGATGGCGCCCGCCTGCGTGGTGCCGGACACCGGGCGGCGCTCCACCTGCACACGCTCCTCGCGCAGGCTCACCTGTTCCTGCACAGGCCGCTCGACGATACGCGAGTTAAGGCGCACGCGACCGCGATTGACCTCGCGCTTGCCAACGTGCAGTTCCTCCTCAGCGATGGGGATGACCTCTTCGGCACGATCGGATTTCGACGCAGCGCGATCCGTCAGTCCAGCCGCCGCTGTTGCGTTCGTGACCCCGGCGCCGGTCCAGCCTTCGGAGCGCCAAGTATTCTCACGCTCGTCGAAGTCTACAGTGCCTTCATCATCGAGGATGTCGACGATCCGATCTACATCGGTATCAGAGGCGCGCACCGTCACCAGAGCGCCGCCACGGCGAATGCCCTCAGCATAGGAATGGGCATCATTCTCGTCTACGCCGGCATCAACCAGCGCGCCTGTAAGTCCGCCGATAGCCGCTCCGGCACCGGCGCCTACGAGGGTGGACACGAGCCACCCAGCGGCCACTACGGGCCCAAGGCCTGGGATGGCGAGCATACCAAGGCCAGCGAGAAGGCCGGCACCACCACCGGCCAGCGTACCGACTGTAGCACCTGTGCCAGCACCATCGCTGACGTCATCATCGTGATGGTTTGTGCCATCGAAGGTACGACTGGCGTGCGACGAGTAACGGTCGCCCTCGTTGTTGGCGATGAGGCTGACGTCGCGATGTGGGATACCTGCAGCCTCCAGGCGGCGGACTGCTTCAGAGGCATCCTCGTAGCTGTCGAAGAAAGCTGTGATGGTCTTGTTGGTCATAATCGTTTTACTTTCTCGTTGAGTTCAGCCGCCAAGCGGCTTCGGGAGGTCAGTGGGGACGTGATCCGGACCGTGCTCACTGGATCTGCACCGTGCCCTTGTAATCAATGGCTACACTGACCGACTTGCCGTCACGTTCGGCCTTGCCACGCCAGATGCCTTGGTCATCCTTGCGCAGCTCGGCGACGTTCTTGAAGCCCTGAGCTTCGATGCGGGAGCGAGCCTGCGCTTCCGTGAAGCTATTGGCGCCGGGCTCGACAGCGCCAGTGGTCTGCGGGCTATCTGCGGGTTTATGAGTGACGGGTGGATTGGACGAGCCGGTGCTGTTCATCGGCTGAGTTGCCGAGGAGCCGGAACTATGGGGGCTCGTAGATTGGGCAATAGCCGCTGTGGCAAGAGTCGACAGGACGGCCAGTGTTGCGAAACCGAGGCGTATCAAAGTTTTTCTCCAGTGTTGCAAGCGCGTAGGTTCTCAATGTGTGACCTCGGTAACAGTTCCTAAGGCTATGGTTGCTTTGGAAATCCATTTCGGCAAAGGAGCCAATCGAGCCTGCTCTTGAGCGATCGGATGGAAGCGATCACATGAGTGCCGTGACTCCACTTTAGCGTTGGGAACTCCCATACCCAGCGCCCGTTGGTTGTCGTTCACCTGAGAGGATCGATGGCTAACCCAATCGTAGACCCGAGCTCACGCTCGGATGAACAAGAGCAGGTGCCTATCTTCGAAGACGCCCTGAGAGGCAGTCCTCAAGCTGCGTCGGAGAAAACTATCCCTGTTGTCGAGGAGATCGCGAAAGTCGAGAAGCAGGAGGTTGTGACTGGACGCGTACGCGTGCGAACGATCACCGACACTATAGAGGAGTTGGCCCACGCAGAGGTACAGCGGGAGGACGTGGAGGTCACCCGCGTGCCCATCGATAAGGTGGTAGAGGCTACCCCCAAGATCAGGACTGAAGGCGATGTAACGATCATCCCAGTAATGGAGGAAGTCCTGGTGATCGAGAAGCGTTTGATGCTCAAGGAAGAACTTCACATCCGGCGCCGTATTGTGACCGAGGCTGTCGAGGTGCCAGTCACTCTGCGCAAGCAGCACGCTACTGTGGAGCGTGAACCTTCGGAGGATGTAAGCAGCAATGAGAAGGCGGCAGGAGGAGAACCCGACAACTCCGTTGTGCGTTAACCAACCGTAGCAGTTCACGAGCGTGAGGGTGGTTGTATGCGTCGGTTCCTGCATGACAATGGATTGTCGGTCGTGTTGTTYGTCCTATTCCTGGCCTCTCTTGCTGGCCAGGCAATGACAGGCTGGAGAGCCAATCTAGAGGAACTTCGTCTTCATGAATTTCCCGCAATTGGCTTTCTGGATTACCTGACCAGCGGCCACTTCATCTCTGCGGTGTTCGAGAACTGGGAAAGCGAGTTCCTTCAGATGGCAGCCTACGTAGTGCTGACTGTCTTTCTATTCCAGAAGGGTTCAGCCGAGTCCAAGAAGCCCGACGAGGATAACCCCGAGGAGGAAGCGCCGGAGAACCGCCGGGATGACCCCAATGCGCCCTGGCCAGTCCACCGCGGTGGACTGCTGCTGAAGATTTACTCCCACTCGCTGAGCATCGCATTGGTCACATTGTTCGTCTTGTCGTTCTGGCTCCACTTGGCGGGCAGCACGCAGCGGATGAACGAGGAGGCCCTTCAGCACCGGCAGTCGAAGCCGCCGCAGACCATGACCGACACGCTGGTAGATCCAGAGTTCTGGTACGAAAGTTTCCAGAATTGGCAAAGTGAGTTCCTGTCAATTGGAGTGCTGTTAGTGCTCGGCATCTACCTGCGGGAGCAGGGATCGCCAGAGTCCAAACCCGTGGCCGCGCCGCACACGGCAACCGGGCACTGAAGGGCCTGGACGAAGCTTCCTTGTTGCAATGCAGCAACCCATCGGGATCCAGGACGTTGTCCGCTCTGGATCTCGATGGAGAGAGTGCATGAGCAACTTGGGCACAGCAGTTGATCTAAATGGGCCGCGACTTGATGGTGCGGCGGGGGCTGTTCGTGCCGCGCCGGATCGGCGGCTCGATCAAGATCGTACATTTGGCAAACATATTCATGAGCGCGACGGGTCTCGGCAACCTGCCCAAGCCGATGCTGCGAAGCCGCGCGGATGGCTTGGCCCTGTTCTGCTGGGCTCAGCTGCGGCCCTCGGCGCCACAGCCCTGTATAACTACAGACAAACCCGCGATGCGGAGCGTCGCTATCCCCCAATCGGGCGCTTTCTCGATGTAGATGGGGTGCGCTTGCACTACATCGAGCGTGGCCAGGGCGACCCGCTGGTGCTGATCCACGGCAACGGCACCATGATTCAAGACTTCACCGTCAGTGGCCTCGTCGATCAGCTGGCGGATCGCTATCGGGTGATCGTCATCGATCGCCCGGGCTACGGCTACAGCATGCGCCCGCGTCGGCTCTGGACGCCCCGTGCCCATGCTCGCCTGTTCCACAAGGCGCTGGCGCAGCTCGGCATCGAGCAGGCTATGATCTATGGACACTCCTGGGGCACCCTTGTGGCGACCGCCTTAGCGTTGGAGTTTCCCGCGCTCGTGCGTGGCCTCGTCCTGGGCTCGGGCTATTATTACCCGACGCTAAGGGCGGACACATTTCTGCTTTCGCCGCCGGCGATCCCGGTGATCGGCGATGCCATGCGCTACACGATTTCGCCCTTGCTTGCCCGAGCCATCCTCCCGGGCATGATCAAGAAAGTGTTCCAGCCGGCGCCGGTGCCGGAACGCTTCGATCGCCAATTTCCAAAGCCATTGATGCTACGCCCATCACAGCTTAGGGCAGCCGCAGAAGACGCAGCGCTAATGCCTCCATCGGTCATGGAGCTGGAGCGATATTATGGAGACCTGACGATGCCGGTGACGATCATCACAGGCGCTGATGATCAGATCTCGGACGTGGGTCGCCAGTCCGCACGGCTGCACCGGGAGTTGCCGCACAGTGAATTTATTGCTCTTCCCGGTTTGGGACACATGATCCACCACTTGGCTCCAAAGGCTGTTGCTGACGCGATTGATCGCACCTCGCAACAACCGCACTCAGCACAATCCTCTTGATGTTGTCCGCCACATCGACGGGCACTGCATAGCCCAGATCCTTATCTTGCGTATCAGGTGATATCCTAGGCTCACTCAGCGATTGGTCGCTGTTAACGGACCGCTTACCATGGCGAATGGAATGCGACTGCACGGTTGAACGCCTCCTTCCGGTTTGGGTTTAGTCCTGTGAACTCTAGACGGAGGACCGACTGTATGATCCCGATTTCGCTTCCCTGGATTCGATCTTCTCAGTCCGAGGATCCTCTCTCCGACATGGATCGTACTCGCGTTCTCGTGGTCGAGGATGACTTGCTGGTCGGTGCCATGGCCGCCACTGCGCTGGAGGAGGCGGGTTTCGCCGTATTGATTGCGGCCAGTGCCGAGGAGGCCGAGATCGTCCTCGGCGAGGAGAGTGTCGATGTCCTTTTCACCGACATCGATCTCGGTGGACGCGATGGCTGCGATCTCGCTCACAGGACTCTCGAGGCCCAGCCAGATATTGCGGTTCTCCTTGCGTCGGGCCGCTCGCGGAGATGCCATGTGGAGCGCATCCCGCCGGGGGCGGCTTTCCTCGCCAAGCCTTACCGCCTATCGCAACTGATCGAGGAAGTTCATCGTGCGGCACAGGGAGGATTATTCTCGTAGGCAATATCGGGTCTGCTTCACCGTTATAGGGAGATCTTTGATGCGCATCGCACTCGCTATTCTTGCCGGCACTTTCTTTCTAAGCACTCCGACACTGGCTCAGGCGCCTGCGGAGGTTGAGGCATGTCGTCTATCAGGATTGGCTGCGCTCAAGGAGCGCTCACCCTCGATTGAGCACCTGACGTTCGACATGGAGTCACTGGCGATCTCCAAGGCGGAAACCAGGGTGGAAGACACGCCGATTAAGACGGTCGTCATGGGAGACGCTTATCTTCAGCGCGAGAAGAGCGACAAGCGGACCCGCTTCGTCTGCCTCGTCAGCGATAAGGGCAAGGTTGTGCTCACTTTCTTCACTGAGCAGTAGGCGGGCCATCTCGTTTAGGTCAGGCTTGTAATGCCGCATACCGTTCCTTCCGAGCATTCCTATCTACTCGTAGAAGCAGGCGCCAATGCACAGGGTGGCCGTTGAAGACAATGCGCGTCTGCTGTCCTCAAAAGCGATTGATTGGAGCCGTACTGCACCTGGGATCAGAACGGCCTTGCTCGGAGCCCTTAGACATGTGTCATAATAGGGCTTCGGATTGGCCACGATACACCGGAGCCGTGCATGCCTGTCTTTTCCAGATTCGGGCGATATATCGAGGAGGTTGCTCGGCGGGGTTCGCTACGCAGTGCAGCGGAATGGTTGAACATTGCACCATCCGCGATCAACCGACAGATCATCCTTGCTGAGGAAGAGCTTGGCACGCCGCTTTTCGACCGATTGCCGCAGGGCCTTCGGCTCACGCCGGCAGGCGAGCATCTAATCTACAATCTGAAGCGCTGGAAGCGCGAATTCGAGAACGTCCAGTCCGAGATCAAGAATATTCAGGGGCTCGCCAGCGGTAAGATCACGATCGCCGTTGCCGAAGCGATTGCTGGAGATCTTCTGGCGGGCATCATAGCCGATTTTCACGCCGACTTTCCTCACGTGATGATTTCCATCCATGTCGTCGGCGGCGGCGGCGTGCGGGAAATGGTGCTCAGTGGAAATGCCGATATCGGCCTGACTTTCATGTCGACCTCCTATCGGGTCATGCGCGTTGAACATTCGGTTCAGCTGGCCCCGGGACTGGCGATGCTGCCGGACCATCCGCTGGCGCTAAGGACGAGCATCGGCCTCTCGGAATGCACCGACCTGCCTCTTATCCTTCCCGAGGAAGGTTTGCTTATCCGCAACAGCATTGAAACAGCCTTGGCCGCGACAGGCGTTGTTCTCAATCCGGTTGCCGCATCCAACAATTTCGGTTTTATGAAGGCCATGGTCTTCAAGCGAGTAGGCATCGCTTTCCTGACGCGCGCCGAGATTCTTTCGGAAATCCGCAGCGGACGGCTCATCTTCATTCCGCTGTCCGACAATATGCTGGAACCCTCTTCTCTATCCTTGGTAACCTCGGCACATCCATCCTCCGCAGCCATGCGCCTAGCAAGCGTCATCGTCAAGGCTATGGATGATATGACAGAACGAGACCGTTCTAATTTATAGAGCAAGCTTTCCGAAAAATAGTATTTGTCATTGGGAAATTTCGCGGTCTATCCTGTAATCATAATAAACGGGAACAAAAATTAGGCCGTCACCGCCCCAAGCTCCAAAAGAGAGCGTCGGTTTTGGCCACTGTGAGGATTCCTATTTTTTCAGGCTGAACGCGTCCGGCTTTGCTGAACGCGCATGGAGAACTGTTGTCTCATGCAGGGAACATCTCTGGATATCTCTGAATTCATGGCATTCGTCGGCAAAGACGTGCCACAGCCTGAGCAATACAACTACGGCGTCACTCGGGACGGCATTCGCCACTTCGCTTATGCGATCCCCGATATAAACGCGCTTTACCTCGAGGATGATTATGCGGCGACCACGCGCTGGCGTAACATCATCGCGCCGCCTGGCTATCTCTACGCGCATGGCTCGCCTGCCTGGCTGAGCAAGTTCCCCGGTATTCGCGACGCGTCAGGCAACGAACTCACCAATGCCGACAACGCGACGGAGGAATGGGAATTCCTCAAGCCGGTGCGTCCCGGCGACACCATTCTATCCTATGGCAAGATCGAAGATGCGACGATCAAGAAGTCGCGGAAGCTCGGCGATTGCGTACTGGTCAAGGAAGGCATGCGCTTTACGAACCAGCGCGGCGAGATTGTCGCAAAGCTCAACTCTTACAGTTTCCGCTTCAAAGGCTCCGACGTCGCCTCCAATGGCGGCGTCGGCCAATCCTACCCACCCATGCCGGAAGGCCAGTTCACGCGCAATGTCGCGACGCCGCCGCTTCTTCCCGGCACCCAGCCTACGCCCATCAGGCGTTATGACGAGCTACGGTTCTTCGAGGATGTGAACGAAGGCGACGAACTGCCTCCGTGGGAATTCGGTCCCCTGATGGCTTTCGATATCGGCCGCTTCAATGCAGCCACGATCGGCACCGGCTACGACCGGATCGGCCGGACCGGGCACATTCCGGATGCTTTCGCGCCGGGTGTCCTGCGGATCCAGTGGTTCGGAGCCATGCTCAGCCGCTGGGGCGGTCCGAACAGCTGGATTACCAGAATCTCTCAGCGCAATGAGGAGTGGGTGCTGGTCGGCTACAAGATCATTTGCGGCGCGCGCGTGAAGCGCAAGTATGTGCTCGACGGTCGTTGCCTTGTCGAACTCGACATCTGGTGCAACAGCGAACTCGGCTTTCGCACGAACAGTGGCACGGCCGAGATCGAGCTTGAGAGCCGGACC
This sequence comes from Microvirga sp. P5_D2, assembly GCF_054049475.1. Taxonomy (NCBI): domain Bacteria; kingdom Pseudomonadati; phylum Pseudomonadota; class Alphaproteobacteria; order Hyphomicrobiales; family Methylobacteriaceae; genus Microvirga; species Microvirga sp. P5_D2. Next base: position 17,202 of record NZ_JBFUMH010000064.1, read on the forward strand.
GGTCCGGCTCGGCCTCGGTAGGGGAAGGTTGAATGGTTCTTTCCGGAGAAACATTGATCGCGCGGTTGCCCAAAGCCGAGTTGCATATGCATATCGAGGGCTCGATCGAGCCGGAGATGGTGCTCGATTTCGCGGAGCGGAACGGGATCGACTTTCCTTACAAGTCGATTGAAGCTCTGCGGGCAACTTATGAATTCGACAACCTTGCCGGGTTCGGCGCGGTCTACCGCAGAAATTCACAGGTCCTGCGCACGGGGCGTGATTTCCATGACATGACCTATGCCTACATGCGCCGGGTCCGGCAGGATGAAGTGATGCATGCGGAAATAGCGTTCGCGCCGCAGGGAGCATCAAAGCGCGGAGTCGATCCAATCGCAGCGCTGGAAGCCGTCCTGGATGCGATGGAGCTTGCCAAGGCCGATTTCGGCATGACGGGCGGCGTGATCATCGGCTGTCAACGCAATTGGGGTGGCGATGAAGGTCTCGCGATGCTCCAGACCGTCAAGCCCTATCGCGACCGGATCATGGCGCTCGGGCTTGCCAGTATGGAGGTCGGCTACCCGCCACATCTGTTCGAGCGCATGTTCGAGGAAGCGCGCGACATGGGCTGGAAAACAACCGCCCATGCCGGTGAGGAAGGACCGCCGGAATACATTTGGGAGGCGCTCGACATCCTGAAGGTTGATCGCATCGATCATGGCGTCCGCTGCGAGGAAGATCCGAACCTTATGGCTCGCCTCGCGGAAGAGCAGATTCCGCTCACCGTATGCCCGCTTTCCAATGTTTGCCTGAAAGTGTTTCCGACATTGGCGAAACACAATGTCGCGCGATTGTTGCGGGCGGGATTGTTGGTCACCGTAAACTCGGACGACCCGCCGTATTTCGGCGGGTACGTCAATACGGAATATGCCGAATGCCGAAAGACGCTGGGTCTCACGGATGACGAGATCGTTCAGCTGGCGCGCAACAGCTTCATTGGCTCCTTCCTGCCGCAGACCGAGAAACTGAAACACCTCGCCGCCATTGATGCGGCGCTTGCAGAGCAGGCTGAAGCGTATCCGACGGAGTAATTCCGAACTCAAATTAGCCAGGAGAACCTTGTGAACGCGCCTTTCGATCATCGCACCAAGAACGGCCTCAGCACGGAAGGTTGGAAGGCTTTCTCCAATCCCGCTTCCATCGCTCTCGTCGGCGCCAGCGGCCGCATCAGCAGCGTCAGTTTCACGACGCGCTTTCTCGATACGAACCGTGACCTCGGTTACCCCGGAGAGATATTTCTCATCAACCCGACTCGTGACACGATCCTGGACCGCAAATGCTGGAAGGATTTGTCCTCATTGCCGGTCTCACCCGAGCTGGTGATCATCAATCTACCGGACGAGAAAGTCCTTCCGGCGGTGCACGAGGCGATTGCCTGCGGCGCGAAAGGCCTCATGATCCACTCCGGCGGATTTGCCGAGCGGGGCGAGGCGGGCGTCCAACGTGAGCTGGAATTGCAGCGCGCCTGTGCGGAAGCCGGTATCGCTGCGCTCGGACCGAACTGCCTTGGCTTGATCAACTTGACCAACGGCGTTTCGCTCTCAAGCTTCCGGCTTTCGTCAAGCATGAAGAAGGGGTCCATCGCGCTGATCAGTCAGAGCGGCTCCGTCGCCGGCATTCTCATGCATATCGCAAGCGAACATGGTATCTCCTTCGCGGCCAGCACCGGCAATGAGGCGGTGACGACGACGGAAGACCTGATCGCTCAGGCAATCGACGATCCTGCAACCAAGCTTATCGTGTGTTTCATCGAGGAATTGCGGCGGCCAAGCACATTGTTCGATCTCGCCGCTCGCGCGCATCGGGCCGGCAAGCCGATCGTGGTGCTCAAGGCGGGGCTGACCGAAAAGGGCGGGGAGGTTTCTCGCGGTCATACGGGCGCCCTTGCTGGATCTGGCGCCATATACCGGCAGGCTTTCGAGCAGGCTGGCATCATCCTTGCCGAGGACTTCGACGATCTCGCTCAGACGGTCGAACTGCTCATGAAGGTGAAGCCGGATCTGGCATCTCTCCGCATCGGGATGCTCGGCACGTCTGGCGGCGAACTTGGGAACGTCACGGATCTTTGTGAGATGATGGGCATCGAATTGCCTGACCTCTCGGAAGCGACGCTTGCGGCTCTCCAGGATTGGCTGGTCCTTCCAGCGGACGTCTTGCCGCGCAACCCGGTCGATGCAGGAACCGGCTTCAACTTCTCGGGCACCTACGAGGACCGGATGCGTGGCGCCATCCGTGCCGTGGCCGCGGATCCCTCGATCGATATGGTTCTGGTCGTGCAGGGTTTTCACCGCGAAGGGGAGAACAGCCAATTGTCGCTCAACCGCGAAATTATGGGCGCGGCGGCAAAGGAATCCTCCCAAACTGACGTTCCAATCGCCGTTTTGACCTGCCAATCGACCCGGTACGACGACGAGATCATGGCGGAGATCACGGCCGCGGGTGTTCCGGCTCTGCGGGGCGCACGCGAGGGTCTGAAGGCTATCGGCCATCTCGCCCGATACTCCGCCTACCTGCGGGGCCGCCGTCAAGGCGACGTTAAAGGCGACGTCCCGGGAAAGATTGCTCGTCCTTCGGCATGGCAGAATGGCTTGGTTTCTCAGGGCGACCTGTTCGCGGCTCTCGCTGCCAATGGGTTGCCTGTCACCCGCAATGGCATTGCGCGGACTGCGTCGGAAGCCGAGGCTCTAGTCCGTGAAGTCGGTGGTAAAGCGGTCATGAAGATCGACACCTCGCGGGTCGTCCACAAGAGCGATATCGGAGGCGTAGCGCTGAATGTCAGGCCGGAAACGGCGGGCGAGACTTTCGCCCGTCTGATCGATTGCATCTCGCCGCCAATCGGAAGCGAGGCGAGTGAGGGCATCTTCGTTGCCGAACAGCTGAGCGACGGCRTCGAGTTCTATGTCGGGGCGAAACGTGACGCGACATTCGGAACTGTCATCGTTCTCGGCATGGGCGGACGGCTTCTCGAAGTCCTGGGCCAGACGAGCCCACTCGTCATGCCATTCAGCACGGCGGACGTGTCGAGGGCCATAGAGGCGAGCGGCTCGAACCGCTTCCTCGACGGCTTCCGCGGAGGGCCCGTGGCCGATCTCGATGCGCTCGCATCCCTGGTCGTTCAGGTGGGGAACTATGCTCTCTCACTCGGCGATGCGCTCGATGTGCTCGACTTGAATCCCGTCATTATTACGCGAGACAGGCCTGGTGGCTGCATCGCGGATGCACGCCTTATCCTGAAGGGGGACGAGCAGTGAAAGACTATTCACAGATTGGCTTCGATGTTGCTGAAGACGTCGCCACATTGACTCTCAGGCGTCCTCATAAGCTGAACGCGTTGACCGACCAGATCAATCTCGAATTGTTCGACGCATTGAACCGCATTGCGGAAGCACCGGCGATCAAGGTCGTCGTGCTTGCCGGCGAAGGACGTGCATTCTCCGCAGGATATGATGTGGGCGAGGGGCCGGATATGCCCGAGCGCACACCGACCTACTGGAAGTATCACTTCTTCCTCGCCTTCCAGACACTGCGCCGCATCTGGTCGCTGCCGCAGCCGGTGGTCGCCAAGGTGCGGGGCGCCTGCCTCGGCGGCGGCATGGCTCTCGCCATGGCAAGTGACCTCACCTATGCCAGCGACGATGCCTTCTTCGGCGATGCCGAGATCAAGTTTGGGGGCGGGGGCAACATGTTCCCGATTCTGCAATGGATCATCGGCATCAAGAAGCTGAGCGAGTTGCAGCTGACGGGCCGCAATGTCTACGCACCCGAGGCGCTGGAGCTCGGAATGGTGAACGAGATCTCACCCGGCGATGATCTCGACCGGCGTGTCGATCAGGTCGTGCGGCACATGTGCCTGCTTCCCGATGGAACACTGGTTCGCAACAAGGCAAGCGTGCGGCGCTGGTACGAGCAGATGGGCATCGGTGCCGTTGTCACCGGGAACGAGCAGAGTTCGGCGCTCGGTCTCAGCACGAGCGGGGAAACCGAATTCACCCGGATCTCGAAGAGAGACGGAGTTTCGGCAGCCCTTCGATGGCAGAAAGGCCGTTTCGCAGATGTGGGAGCCTTCAAATGAGCGAAGCTCGTTCCGAACCGCAGCCACTCCTTTCGCCTTTGCACAGCCGTATCGGACGGGTTGATCTCGTGCGGATGAAGGACGAGGGCCAGCGCTTCATCGCCTGGCTCATCAGCGCGATCCTGCTGCTATGGTTCTGGCATTGGTATGTGGCGGAGTTCGATGTATCACCTGCCGTCTTCCCGTCGCCCGCCGCCGTCTGGGAAGCACTTTATCTCAATCTCGCGGATGGCACCTTCATCTCCGATCTCGGCTACACGATGAAAGAAGTGCTGATCGGGTTCTTCGGCGGAAGTGCGGTCGGTTTCCTTCTGGCGCTGCTGATCTCCGAGTTCCGGCCGGTCCGCACCATCCTCTATCCATACGTGATCGCCTTCCAGGCCGTGCCGAAGACTGCGCTCGCGCCGATGTTTCTGATCTGGTTCGGCTTCGGAATCGAATCCAAGGTCGCGCTCGTCATCTCGACCGTGTTCTTTCCGGTGCTGATCAACACGCTTTCAGGCCTCGAACGAACGGATCCGGACCAGCTCGATATGCTCAGGGCTTATTGCGGAAAGCGCTGGCGGATCTTCCTGCGCGTCAAGCTTCCAAGCGCGATGCCTCCACTCTTCGCCGGCCTTGAGCTTGCTATCGTGCTGGCAATCATCGCTGCTGTCGTGTCCGAATTCCTCGGCGCGGTCGGCGGCCTCGGCTACCGCATTCTCACCTTCAACACCAGTCTCGATATGGCTGGTCAGTTCGCCGCGCTCATCCTGTTGTCGCTCACCGGCTTCCTCCTTCACGCCATCGTGAAATACATCGGAAACCGGGTCGTATTCTGGGGACGGACGAAAGAAGGCAGCACTCATTGACCAATCAACAAAGGGGAACGGATATGCGCAGTCTCGTCAAAAAATTTGCAGTTGCATTCATCAGTACATCTCTGTTGGGAGCAAGCGTCGTAGGTGCGGCCGCCAAGGACCTGAAAAAGGTCACTTACGCCATTGCCACTGCGGATCTCAACGTCGGGTACCCCTTTGCGACACTCGCGAAGGCGCTCGGCTACTTCGAAGACGAGGGACTCGATGTCAGCATCGTGCCGGGGCAATCGTCCGCCGCGACGGCGCAGATTCTTCTGACAGGCCGCGCCGATGTCGGAGTAGCCCAGCCGGATCCGGTCATGATCCAGCGCGCCAACTCAAAAATCCCTCTTGTCTCCTTCTATGCCATCAGCCGCCGTGGAACGAACGTGCTCATCACCCGCGTGGATTCCCCCATCAAGACGATTGCTGATCTCAAGGGCAAGAAGGGCGGCGTCGGCGATCTCGGGTCAGGTAGCATGACTTATCTCAAGTCGCGATTGCTGCAGGAGGGCATGAGCGACAAGGATGTTCAGCTGGTCGCCACCGGCTATGGCACGCCTGGATTCGAGGCGCTGAAGAACGGGGTCGTGGACTTTTCAGTCAGCTTCACCGGCGGCGTCGCCCGGATGACCGTCGCGGGCTATAACGTCCGTAAGCTGCCTCAGACGCAGGATGAGCTGAACCAGTATAGCTATAACCTATTTGCAACAGAGGACTACATCAAGAACAACCCCGATGTCATCAAGGGCTTGGGACGTGCGACCGCAAAGGCGACGATCTTCCTCAAGAACAACCCGGAGGCAGCCGTTCGCGCGTTCTGGAAATATGCACCCGACCGTGCACCGAAGGATCTGAACGATCCAAAGGCGATGGAGCGCGACCTCGCCATCCTGACCGCTCAGATTCAGGACATGGCGGCGGATGAAATGCCGGATGACTTTGCCTGGGGCAGCCAGGAAACGGCTGTCTTTGACAAGATCCAGAAATATTTGGTCGATGCCGGGCAAATCAAGACTCCTGCCGACCCCTCGATTTTCTTCAACAACTCCTTCGCCAAGGACTACGTCGATTTTGATTACAAAGCGATCGTCGACGCAGCCAAAGCTGCCAAATGAAGCCGATACGGCCTGACAGGGCATTTCCTGTCAGGCCGCTTGAACGATCCAATTCCGCGACCGCAACAGATCGGAGCCGACGATGACGCAGGTTTCCCACGGAATCTCCTTCCACGACGTTGGACGAACCTTCATGACGCGCGAAGGAGAGACGCTCACCGCGTTACAGACCGTGCGCTTCGAGGTCGAACCGGGCGAGTTCGTGTCGCTTCTCGGTCCGAGCGGATGCGGCAAGACGACCCTGTTGCGCATGGTCGCCGGCCTTCTGTCACCAAGTTGGGGCAGGGTCATGGTCGGCGGCAGCGAGGTCACTCGGCCACGTCCGGATTTCGGCGTGATCTTCCAGCAGTCGCTGCTGCTTCCTTGGCTGTCTGTTCTCAAGAACGTTCTCCTCCCGGTCGATGTCCAGGGCAGAAAGGTCAGTGACTATGTCGAGCGCGCTCGTGAGCTCATTACAATGGTTGGACTGAAGGGCTTCGAGAATCGTCTGCCGACTGAGCTTTCCGGAGGAATGCAGCAGCGTGTGGCACTGGCGCGTGGGCTGATTCACGATCCGAAGTTGCTCCTGATGGATGAGCCTTTTGCGGCGCTCGATGCCATGACGCGCGAGAACATGAACGTGGAACTACAACGCATCTGGCAGGCCAATCGGAAGACGGTGCTCTTCGTGACCCATGGCATTCCTGAAGCCGTTTTCCTCAGCGATCGAGTCGTCGTGATGAGTGCGCGGCCCGGACGGATTTCCAAGATCGTAGATATTCCGTTCGAACGTCCGAGGCGCTCAGAACTCTTGGGTACGGCGGAATTTGCCGAAGTCGTGGGGGAAATTCGGTCGGTGTTCGATGAGGCTCATAATCCGCATGTGTCTGCACAAGCAGCTGCGTGAGACCAAGAAAGAGCAGGGGAGCAGCTGGGCTTTCTTTAATTGTGAACCTTGGGATAGCAGTGAAGGACTCAGGCCCGAGCAGCGTTTCGCCGCCGCAGACGACATCCTGCCGATCTTTTGTCCCTGCTCCTTAKCCGATGCGGCGATAATCCTACACATGTGCATGCCCTGGTCTGCCTCGCGGGCAGGTTGCAGCGTGTCTTAGGTCCACGAAGGATGCAGAGGCCATCCACATCGTGCTGACGAGTGACCCTTGTGACGAGTGACCCTTGGCGGGAGCCCTGTGAAGGATCTGAAAATCGGACATTCCGCCACACCGCACCCATGCGGTTTGACAAACGGGTCAATGTAAACCAGCTTAAGGGCACTATGTTGAGCTTCGCACAATTCCGTCGCGGCCTGCACCGGGCAGGCAACCTTATCGCGGGCAAGTAGCCCCGAGCTCGACGTGCATCCGCACCCCGAGTTCGGGGGAGCGCAAGATCCTTACACCTTCGGACATCTTGTGAGGCCGGGTGCTGACGCATCCGGTGCGGTGGTATGCTTCAACACTTCTTCAAGATTGTGCTCCGCATGACGGGGCACAAGGCCGTTCATGCGGCAGATCGGCGATGCACGTTGCCGGCGGTAGAGGCGTACGTGGAGCTGGAGCCCATCGTGCCCGACCCTCTGACACTTAGACCAATGCCTACTGCGACCCTTGTCCAGCGCAGAGGAAGCCATGCGATGCAGCAGCCCCCGAACGATCCGGCACCCAAACCGGGAAGCCAAGACGGCGAGCAGTCGGATGGCAAGGTTCTCCAGTTCACTGCGCAAAGGCGCATGGAGCCGGAGAGGAAGCCCAATCCGCCTATGCCGGATGACGATGACGATCCAGGGCCAAGCGCGGCGTGACCCGTGCTGGCATCGACAACAGAACAGGAGATCTGACATGACAAGAAGAGCCATCGGTGGCGCCAAGCCCCGCATCACCCTGACGGCAGATGACCACGAGCGACTCTTGGCGCTCGCTAACGCCGCCATGTACACCATGCCTGAGGTGGCAGCCGTACTCGTCGAAGAACTCGACCGCGCGCATGTCCTCCTCAAGGGACGCAAATCCATCGACACCGTCTGCATGGGCTGCGAAGTCGAGTTCCGCGACGACATAACGGAGCGGATACAGACGGTCACCCTCGTGTATCCGAACGAGGCCGATATCTCCAAGGGACGTATCTCGGTGCTCACGCCCGTTGGGACTGCCCTGATCGGGCTTCCCGTCGGCAAGTCGATTAACTGGACCACGCGCACCGGGGAGACGAAGCGCCTGACGGTGCTGGGGGTACGCGAACCAGCCGTCCTTGAGCCCCAGCCCACGTAGGCGCGCATGCGCGTACTGCCACCAACAAAGCCGGAATCCCGCTGTGAGAATCGCAATGAACGCTAAACTGCCATCCGTCATAGTGACGCCCCATGACCACCAGCGCCTGATGCGGACGGCTCACGAACTCGCCGAGCAAGTCCACCCGCTTGCGTTGCCTCTCCTGCGTGAACTCGACAGGGCCATTCTTTGCTCCCCGGATCAGCTCCCGGACGATGTCGTGACGCTCGATACGTTCGTGACGTACCGGCTTGCGGATGGAGGTCACGTCGAAAAGCGGGCCCTCATTCATCCGGAGGATTGCATGTGGCCGCCTGCCGAGGTGTCCGTCTTGACGCCGCTGGGCCTGTCTCTCCTCGGGCTTCGCACCGGAGACCGGATGCCATTGATCGGATCGGAGGGGGCGATGGATACATGTGTCGAAGTCGAGGACGTCGGGCCGAGGGTCACGGATTCATTTGTGCCGATCAGGGTTTAGCGGGGCGATCCGGCAATGCGTGTTCTGCTGACGCGTCCGCAGGCGCAATTGAAGGAACTCGGGGCCGTCCTCGAGGGGCAAGGCATTGAGTGGCTCGGAGAGCCATTGCTCAGGATCGTGTCCGTTCCATGGGATCCAGGCGTCCTCGTGGGCAAGCAGGCGCTCCTGCTGACGTCGGCCAATGCATCCCGGGAACTGCTCCGAGTTCCCGGTATTCGCCGGGATATGCCGATTCATGCGGTCGGGCCAGGCACCGCTGCGCCGCTTCTAGCCGAGGGTTTCTCGGGCGTGCAGGCTGCAGGTGGGACGGCGATGAGCCTTATCACCCATGTTCGCCAGCATGTCGATCCGCGCGCAGGGCGGCTGCTGCACCTCAGCGGCCTAGACATAACGCTCGATCTCGCCGTCGACCTCGCATCGGCTGGGTTCGCGGTCGACCGGGTGGTCGTTTACCGTGCCGCCGCTATGGAGCGCTTGAGTGAGGAAGTCATGCGCGAGATCTCCCGGAACCGCGTTGACGCGGCGGTATTCCTGTCGGCACGGACGGCGGCAACCTTCTGCAATCTCGTCATCGCGTCCGGCACAGCGGATGCCTGCGCCCGCATGACGGCCGTTGCGATCAGCCGGAAGGTGGCGTCGGCACTATTTCCGGCAGGCTTCGGCCGGGTATTCGCTGCGGAAACGCCCAGTATCGACAGTGTTGTCGATGCCGTTCTGCGCGTTACCTGCGAGAGTGTCCAAGACCCACCATGAGGCTGATTTTATGGATACTCTCCCGCATTGCTTTGGGTTCGCTCAGGACTGCCCGCATGCTCGCTCATCACCGGTGCCGCATGGTTGTCATCGGGCAATCCGAATGGCCTTGGTGACGCAACGCTTGGAGCGACGTCATGACAGTTCTCTCCATGGTTTGACGAAGCGCCCATGCGGCTGATAGAGCACGCGCAGTAGCGTGAGGCTGCGCCATCCCTTGGACGTTCGCCACGCGATCGATTGGCCCTCGCTCAAGCCGATCAACGCCGCACCTTCGGGTGACAGCACGGAGACGCAATCTGCTTCTCGATCATCTTCGTCAGGGAAGACAAGCGTTGCGCACCGAATGTCCAAGGTGACGTCATCGCGATACTCCAGCCCCGAGTGCATCGTGGCTACGCATGGCGGAATGGCGCGTGGCGTCAGAACCGTGGCCCGGATCAATTCGTTGGCGAGCATCGCCGCCGCAGGCCGGTCCTGCGGGCTGTTCATGCTGAACGATGCGAGGAAAGCGAGCCGGTCATAGTCGCCCGTCGAGATCGTCACAGGTGGAAGAACTTCTTGCTTGATCATCGTGTCCTCCGCTCGCCTTAAGCCCACATGATGCTGCCAGGAGTGCGCGTAACCGTCGAACCGCCGTCCAGGAAGCGAAGGCCAATGCCCTCCACAAACACCTCATGGACTTTGTCGTCTTCCACAAAACACATGCGGTCACCAATGCGCAGGCCCAGGAGCGCCGTTCCCAGAGGTGTCGTTACAGAGATCTACGCGCTAGGCCAGATCAGGTCTTCGGGATGCACGAGCAGGTGCGCACGCGACTTAGG
>NZ_JBFUMH010000065.1:0-27296 GCF_054049475.1 Microvirga sp. P5_D2
AGCAGCACGTAACCGGCTCCATCGATTCGATTGAACTGAACCTGATTCAGCATCGCGAAACTGCCGATGAGAGAACGAACGCGGTTCGGGTTGCTCAGCGAGAAGGCAGAGTGAGTCATCAGGCGCTTCACGCGCTCGAGCGTTCCGTCCTCAGGGATGGCCGCCTGCAACGTGAACCACTTGTCGAGCACGAGCGGTTCATCGCGATACATGTCTTCGAACCGTGCGATGGCCTTCTCGCGCACATCGCCGGGCAACGTCATCAATACGCCGAGCGCGGCCAGGCGGTCCGTCATGTTGCTGGCGTTCTCGAACTGCTTGCTGGCCAAGGCTTCGCCGTCTTTGGGATCTGCTGCTGCAAGCAGATCAAGAGCGGCATTGCGCAACGAGCGCTGCCCTGCGCTTGCCGCATCGGGGCTGTAGGCTTCGGAGGCACTTAAAGTGCCGTAGAAGCGCTGCAATACATCGAGGCATGCTTGCCCGATGTCAGAGCGCAGCGCCTTGCGTGCGCGATGGATCGCATCCGGGTCCACATCCTTGCCGATCTCCTGGGCGATGTCGGCTTCGCTCGGCAGCGTCAGCACGAGAGCGGCGAAGGCAGGATCGCTCAAAGCATCGGCTTCCATGAAGGAGCGATAGGCCGAGGAGAGGGCGTTCATCTCATCATCGGTCACGGCCTTGCCGGTCGAGAGGGCAACGAGGGTACGCATGGCCACGCTCTGCGCGGCCTGCCAGCGATTGAACGCATCCGCATCGTGCCGCAGCAGCACGAGCAGGTCCTCGCTCGAGAAGTCGAGAGAGACTTTCACGGGCGCCGAGAAGCCACGGAAAAGGGACGGCACCGGGCGTGATGCTACGCCAGTGAACGTGATGCTGTCCTCAAGTTTATCGAGCACGAACACGCCGCGCTGGTTCACACGCGCGCTGGCAGCAATTAGCGGCTGCCCGTCCTCGCTCACGAGGCCGAGTACCACCGGGATCACCATCGGTTCCTTGGTGGGCTGTCCAGGCGTCGGAGGCGTCTCCTGCTTGAAGTCGAGACGGTAGGTCTTGGCGGCCTCGTCATAATACCCTTGCACGCTCACGCGCGGAGTGCCCGATTGGGCGTACCAGCGGGCGAAGTGGGAGAGGTCGCGGCCGGTCACATCGGCGAAGGCCTTCAGGAAATCCTCGACCGTGGCGGCGGTGCCGTCGCAGCGATCGTAGTAGAGGTCCATGCCACGCCGGAAATCCTCGTCGCCGATGATCGTCTTGAGCATGCGCACGATCTCGGCGCCCTTCTCATAGACCGTGGCGGTATAAAAGTTGTTGATCTCGCGATACTGGCTCGGGCGCACCGGATGGGAGAGGGGGCTTCCATCTTCCAGGAACTGCCGCGCTCGTAAGGTCTTCACCTCGGCGATGCGGTGCACGGGACGCGAGCGCTCGTCGGACGAGAACTCCTGGTCGCGGAAAACCGTCAGGCCTTCCTTCAGGCAAAGCTGGAACCAGTCTCGGCAGGTGACCCGGTTGCCGGACCAGTTATGGAAATATTCGTGGGCGATGATCGCCTCGATATTCGCATAATCCATGTCGGTGGCGGTCTCAGGTGAGGCCAGCACGTATTTGTCGTTGAAGATGTTGAGGCCCTYGTTCTCCATGGCGCCCATGTTGAAGTCGGACACGGCGACGATGTTGAACACGTCGAGGTCATACTCGCGGCCATAGACCCGCTCGTCCCAGACCATCGAACGCTCCAGCGCATCGAGCGCATAATCCGCGCGGACTTCCTTTCCAGGCTCTACATAGATGGCAAGCTCGACCTCACGGCCGCTCATCGTCGTGAAGCTCTTGCCGACCCGACCCAGGCGTCCGCCGACGAGGGCGAAGAGATAGGACGGCTTGGGATGAGGATCGTGCCACACCGCATAATGCCGGTCGGTGCCCTCGACAGGTCCCCTCTCGACCGGGTTGCCGTTGCCGAGGAGAACCGGAGCTTCCTCTCGGTCGGCTTCGATGCGCGTGGTATAGACGGCCAGCACGTCGGGACGGTCGAGGAAGTAGGTGATGCGCCTGAACCCTTCCGCCTCGCATTGCGTGCAGTAATTGCCGCTCGAGCGGTAGAGGCCCATCAGCTTGGTGTTCGCCGTCGGGTCGATCTCGGTCTCGATGGTCAGGGTGAAGGGCTGCCGGGGAGGCTGGCTGATCGTCAGCAATTGGGGAGAGGCCTCGAACTCGGCTGCGTCCAGAGCGCGTCCATCGAGAGCAAGGGCTTTGAGACCCACCTCGTCACCATCGAGCACGAGCGGTGCATCGGGGCGCCCTGCCGGGTTCGGTCTCATATGTAGGGTCGTGATCACCTTCGTTGCCGTGGGATGCAGCCGGAAGTCCAGCTCTACGCGGTCGATCAGGAAGTCGCTGGGGCGATAATCCTCAAGGCGGACGACCTGGGCAGTATCGGTGCGCATCGGCAATTCTTCCTCGATATATGATTGCATTGAAGCGTGACGGCATCAGCGGGCGGGCGCAAGCCTGTCCGACGCGGCATCCCTTAAAAGTCATCCTTTGGGACAAATCCAAGGCATTTTCAGAGGGCAGGAGGCCATCTTACTTGATCTCCCCGCCAAATGCGCCATCACGTACCCGCGACACGCTTGGGAGAGAGCTATGGAATACCTCCACACCATGATCAGGGTCTCGAATATCGAGGAATCCCTTGATTTCTTCTGCAACAAGTTCGGCCTCGTGGAAGTCCGCCGCATGGATAACGAGAAAGCCCGCTATACTCTCGTCTTCCTGGCCGCTCCCGGCGACGTGGAGAAGGCGAAGGAGTCCAAGGCTCCGCTTCTGGAACTCACCCATAACTGGGACGAGAAGGAATATGTCGGCGGCCGGAATTTCGGCCATCTCGCCTATCGGGTCGACGATATCTACGAGACCTGCCGGAAGCTGATGGAGGCGGGCGTCACCATCAACCGTCCGCCGCGCGACGGCTACATGGCCTTCATCAAGTCCCCGGACAACATCTCCATCGAGCTTTTGCAGCGCGGGGAGCCCAAGCCGATCCAGGAGCCCTGGGCATCCATGCCGAACACCGGCAACTGGTAAGCTTCAGAATGCGAGGCGGCTTGCGGCGGAGTGAACCCAACGTAAGCTGCCTCTTGGCGAAAAGATCTTGCTCCGTCATTCTACCCGGATCACCATAACAGGCCGGGCTCGAACCCGGCGGAGGATTATCTTGGTACGAGACGCGATCCGCTTCTGGCGGAATGGACAGCCCATCGAGGTTTCCGGCTTTCACCCGCGCACCACGCTTCTGGACTATTTGAGACTTCAGGAGCGCCGGGTCGGCACGAAGGAGGGCTGTGCGGAAGGCGATTGCGGTGCCTGCACAATCGCCGTCGGGCGGGTGAGGGGCGGGCAGGTCCATTACGAACCCGTCAATGCCTGCATCCTCCTGCTCGGCCAGGTGGACGGCGCCGAGATCGTCACCGTCGAAGACCTCGCATCCGGCGGGGAGCTTCATCCAGTCCAGGCCGCCATGGTGTCCCACCACGGCTCCCAATGCGGCTTCTGCACGCCCGGTATCGTGCTGAGCCTGTTCACGCTCTACCATGAAGGTGAGCGCCCCTTGAGCCGCGATGCGGTGAACGATGCGCTCGCGGGTAATCTCTGCCGCTGCACGGGATACCGGCCGATTGTCGATGCGACAATTGAGGCCTGCTCTCACCAAGCCGACGATGCCTTTCGGCTTGCCAACGAACGGACGGCGCAAGGCCTGTCCACCCTTGCCGATGGCCGCGACGTTTCCATCGGTTCCAGCACGCGCTTCTTCGCTGCGCCCGCGAGCGAGGATTCTCTCGCGGCCCTCTATGCACAGCATCCTGATGCCACGCTCGTTGCCGGCTGCACCGATGTCGGGTTGTGGATCACCAAGGGCATGGCCGAACTCGAAAAGATCATCTGGCTCGGCCGCGTCGCCGGGCTCGATATGATCGATGATTCTTCATCCCAGCTCGCCATCGGGGCGGCGGCCACCCACGCGCAGGCTTATGCGAGCCTTGCCCATATCGATCCCGATCTCGGAGAGATCATACGCCGGTTCGGCTCGGCGCAGGTGCGCGCTTCCGGCACAGTGGGCGGCAACATCGCCAACGGCTCGCCTATCGGAGATATTCCGCCTGCGTTGATTGCTCTCGGCGCGGAGCTGGAGCTGCGAAAGGGCGACAGTCTGCGCAGAATTCCCCTCGATCAATTCTTCATTGCCTATCGAAGGCAGGACCGGCAACCCGGCGAGTTCGTTCGACAGGTCATCGTTCCGAAACTGACGCGGCATCAGGCCTTCCGGGCCTACAAGGTCTCGAAGCGGTTCGACGAGGATATCTCGGCCGTGATGGGCGCTTTCCGGTTCACGCTCGATGGCAGGCGCATTGCCGAGGCGCGCATTGCGTTCGGCGGCCTCGCCGGTATCCCGAAGCGGGCCGTGGAAACCGAAAAAGTGCTCATCGGCATATCGCTCGACGATCCATCAGCTTGGGGTGATGCCATGGCCGCGATCACCCGCGACTACCAGCCCCTCGACGATCACCGTGCCTCTGCCGCCTACCGCATGACGGTTGCCCGAAACCTCGTGTTCAAGGCGCTCAGCGAGACTGCATCCGGCCAGACTCATGCAACGCGGATCATCGGCCAGCGCGAGCCGCTGGAAGCGGCGGAGTAGGGTGATGAACGAGCAACCAAAACTCGCCGCCACTACTTCCACCTCCCCCTTGAGGGGGGAGGTCGCGCCGCAGGCGCGGGAGGGGGTGGGAAGCGAGAGTTCTCAGAACGCGGCGCTGCCACCCCACCCCGGATCGCTGACGCGCTCCGACCCTCCCCCTCAAGGGGAGGATGGATTGGAAGCGTTGCGCCATATTCGCAAACCTCTCCCTCACGATTCCGGTCCCAAGCACGTGCAGGGCGTCGCGCAGTACATCGATGACATCCGCGAGCCCGAAGGCACGCTGCATGTAGCCGTCGGCCAAGCCCCGAAAGCACGAGGCCGATTGGTCTCTCTCGATGTCTCCGCCGTTCGCGCAATCCCTGGCGTCGTCGCGGTTCTGACCGTGGCCGATGTTCCGGGCAAGAACGACGTATCACCCGCCTTCGGCGACGATCCGCTCTTCGTTGATTCCGAAATCAGCTTCCTAGGGCAAGCGGTCTTCGCAGTCGTTGCCACAACCCGTGACATCGCCCGCCGCGCCGTGAAGAAGGCGGTGATGGAGATCGAATCCGAGACGCCCAGCATCACCGTCGAGGATGCGCTGGAGCGCGGCGAGACCGTGCTGCCGGATTACTCTTATGGTCGCGGCGATCCGAACGCCGTCATTGCCGCCGCGCCCCAAAAGCTCAATGGCCATTTCCGCGTCGGCGGGCAGGAGCATTTCTATCTCGAAGGGCAGGTGGCCTTCGCCATCCCTGGTGAGGATGGCGATGTGCATGTCTATTCCTCCACGCAGCACCCGACGGAAGTGCAGCATGTGGTGGCCCGCGTGCTCGACATTCCCGATGCCTATGTCACCTGTGAGACGCGTCGCATGGGCGGCGGCTTCGGCGGCAAGGAGAGCCAGGCGACGCAATGGGCCGTCACCGCTGCGCTCGCGGCGCAGATCACGGGCAAGCCGTGCAAGATCCGCCTCGACCGCGATGACGATTTCATCCTTACCGGCAAGCGCCACGATTTCCGCTGCGACTGGCAGGTGGGATTCGACGCGGATGGACGCATCCAGGGCTACGCGGTCGATCTTCTCGCTCGCTGCGGCTATTCGGCGGATCTGTCGAGCGGAGTGGTGGACCGCGCGATGTTCCATGCGGACAACGCCTATTGGATGCCCGCCGTCCACATCGCCTCCAAGCGCCTGAAGACCAACACCGTGTCGAACACCGCCTTCCGCGGTTTCGGCGGCCCGCAGGGCATGCTCGCCATCGAACACGTGATGGACCAGATCGCCTGGGCGACGGGGCGCGACCCGCTCGATGTGCGCTACGCTAATTTCTACCGACCGGGTGGAAACCACACGCCCTACGGCATGGAAGTGGAGGAAACCGACACACTCCACAATCTCGTGCGCACGCTGGAGGATACCTCGAACTATCGCATGCGGCGCGAGGAGATCAAAGCCTTCAACGCTTCCTCACCGATCATGAAAAAGGGCATTGCACTGACGCCCGTGAAGTTCGGCATCAGCTTTACGCTCACGCATATGAACCAGGCCGGTGCGCTGGTGCATGTCTATCAGGACGGTTCCGTGCACTTGAACCATGGCGGCACCGAGATGGGGCAGGGGCTCTACATCAAGGTCGCCCAAGTGGTGGCCGAGGAGTTCGGCATCGCGATGGAGCGCGTGCGCATCACCGCAACCACGACCGCGAAGGTGCCCAACACCTCGCCGACAGCAGCATCCTCCGGTTCCGATCTCAACGGCATGGCGGCGCGTGTCGCAGCGGGCGCGATCAAGAAGCGTATGATCGCTTATGCCGCCGAATCCTACAAAGTCCCCGAGGAACAGATCGAGTTCCGCGACGACCGCGTCTTTATCGGCAATGAGAGCGTGCCTTTCGACGAGCTGGTGAAGAAGTGCATTCTTGCCCGTGTCGCGATGTCGGAGGCGGGGCACTACAAGACGCCCAAGATCACCTGGGATCGCGCCAAGGCCACCGGGCGCCCATTCTTCTACTTCGCCTACGGCGCGGCCTGCTCGGAGGTGATCGTCGATACGCTCACCGGGGAGAACCGCGTGCTGCGCACCGACATTCTGCACGATGTGGGACGCTCGCTGAATCCGGCCATCGATGTGGGCCAGATCGAAGGCGGCTTCGTGCAGGGCATGGGCTGGCTCACCACCGAGGAACTGGTGTTCAACAAGGAGGGACACCTGCTGACGCATGCGCCCTCCACCTACAAGATCCCGGTGGCATCTGATGTGCCCGCCGATTTCCGCGTCGCGCTTTATCCCAACGCCAATCGCGAGGAGACGATCTATCGCTCCARGGCCGTGGGCGAGCCGCCGATCATGCTGGCGAACAGCGTGTTCTGCGCCTTGGCTGACGCTGTGCATGCACTCGATCCGTCCAAGCCCGTGCCGCTCGATGCGCCCGCCACACCCGAGGCGATCCTGCGTGCCTGCGAGGCGCTTCGTGGGAGGCCGATGGGGTGAGAGCTTGGCGACAGCTCACCGACCTCATCACGCGGCACGGTTCCGCCGCCCTAATCACCGTGCATGACGTCAAGGGCTCGGCTCCGCGCGAAGCGGGCGCGCGCATGGTCGTCCGGCCCGATGGTGCGTTCCATGGCACCATCGGCGGCGGGCAGCTCGAATTTCTCATGCTCGATATTGCCCGCGAGATGCTGAAAGCAGGGCGAGGCCCGGCGCGCATCGTCGATCAGGCTCTCGGGCCCGATCTCGGCCAGTGCTGCGGCGGGCGGGTGAAAATCCTCATCGAGACCTTCGACAAGCGCGATCTGCCGGATATCGCCCCTCTGGTTGCGGCTGAGAACAAGGGCGGCCTCTTCGACGCCGAATGCCGGATGGAAAACGACCGCGTCCGGCGGGAGGTTGGGTCTGCCGTGGGCGACGATATCGGGACCGGCTGGCACGAGACCCATGGCGAGGCTCGCACCCCTGTGCTGCTCTTCGGGGCGGGCCATGTGGGCCGGGCGCTCGTGCTGGCCCTGGCACCACTGCCGTTTTCCGTCCGCTGGCTCGACGACCGGGAAGATGCCTTTCCCGCCCATCTCCCCGGCAACACCGCCGCCATCCGTATGCGCGACCCGGATGCCGAGATCGCCGAGGCAAGGCCCGACTCTCTCATCCTCGTCATGACCCACGACCACCCCCTCGACATGGCCATCACGGCGGCAGCTCTGAAGCGGGGCTTTCCCTATGTCGGCCTCATCGGCAGCGCGACCAAGCGGGCGCGGTTCGAAAAGCGCTTCCGGGACCTGGGCTTGGATCGGGAACGCATCGCTTCGCTCGTCTGCCCCATCGGGCTCCCCGGCATTGCCGATAAGGACCCGGCCGTCATCGCGGCCTCGGTCACGGCCCAGCTGTTGCAGATGCGGGAGCGCACGGAGCTCGGCCGAAATCTCTCGCTTCCCGTCGCTTCAAACGATAAATAGTTCTCATGAGCGAAACGAAGATCCAAGATCAGCTTTATCTGGCCCGTGCCATCGACCTCTCCCGCCATCACATGGACAACGGGGCCGGCGGCCCGTTCGGCGCCGTGGTCGTGCGGGATGGCAAGGTGCTGGCCGAGGGCTGGAACCAGGTGACCACGGCCAATGACCCCACGGCCCATGCAGAGGTCACGGCGATCCGCCGGGCCTGCCAGGCCATCGGCGATTTCTCGCTGGAAGGCGCGACACTCTATACGAGCTGCGAGCCATGCCCCATGTGCCTCGCCTCGGCCTATTGGGCGCGGGTCTCGCGCATCGTCTTCGCCAATACGAGGCAGGATGCGGCCGAGATCGGCTTCGATGACAGCTTGATCTATGACGAGATCCCCAAACCCATTCCGGAGCGCATCATCCCCATGGACCATCAGCCGAGCCTCGAGGCCAAGTCGGTTTTCGATGCCTGGGCGACCAAGCCGGATAAGGTTGAGTATTAAACTGCTGGCCACGCTTCCTATCTTAAAGACATCCGATTTTTACGAGACAAAACCATGCCCCGCGTTACCACCATCGTCCGCAAGCCCGCCGTGAAGGCCGACCGTGTCATCGATACGGTGACGCTCGACCATGAGGCGCGCAATCGTCGCCAAGCATCGCTCAAGGGCGAGGCAGGCACCGAGATCCTCCTCGATCTCGACATGGAAACCACCATCAACGACGGCGACGCGCTTCGCCTGGAGGATGGCCGTCTCGTGCAGGTGAAAGCACTGTCGGAAGGGGTGCTCGAAGTGAAGGCGGAAAACCCGCTTCGGCTCATGCGCCTCGCCTGGCATCTCGGAAGCAACCACGGCCTCGCCGAGATCACGGGTGATGCCCTCTACATCGAAAACGATCCGGCCCTCGCCGAACTCGCTCGCGGCCAGGGCTGCACCGTGACACTGGTGGAGCGTCCCTTCAAGCCGGAGCGCAGCACCCATGTCTGCGCTCACGATCATCATCATGGTCACGACCACCATGGGCATGATCACGACCATCACGACCACAAGCATGGTCATGAGCATTCCCACGATCATGGCCATGACCATGGCCCCGGCTGCGGATGCGGCCATAATCACCACCATGGGCACAAGCACGATCACTGATCGCGCCATCTCCTGACGACCCGCCATGTCCAAGACCACCCGCGCGACGCAGGCGCTCCAGCAGGCCCGCGTCGCTTTCACGGTTCATTCCTACGAGTACGATCCGAACGCCGAGCGCATCGGCCTCCAGGCCGCTGAGGCCATGGGCGCCGATCCCAATGCCGTGCTCAAGACGCTCATGGTCCAGGTGGACGGCAAGCCCGCCTGCGTCGTCGTTCCCTCCGACATGGAAGTGAACCTGAAGAAGCTCGCCGCCGTCCTAGGCGGCAAGGCGGCGCAGATGATGAAGCCGGCGGATGCCGAGCGCATCACCGGCTACCACGTCGGCGGCATCAGCCCATTCGGCCAGAAAAAGCGCATGCCGACCGTGATCGAGGAGACGGCCTTTGCACACGCTGAGGTCTTCATGAACGGAGGCCAGCGCGGCCTTCAGGTGAAACTCAAGCCGAGTGATGCGGCCGCGGTGCTGGATGCCAAGATGGCGGCGGTGATTGGGTGAGCCCTCGGAGCCTGTGACATAGGCCCGCGCTTATTTTCCCTTGTGATTGTCGCGCCCATATCGGAAAAGCTTGCCGCAACAGCCTTGCACCATGGCTGACCATTCCGCTCAAACCACGTTCCGAGATGACCCAGAAGTTCTTCACCGTTGCCCCCATGATGGACTGGACCGACCGGCATTGCCGCTCGTTCCATCGCGTCATGTCGCGCCGGGCGCGGCTTTATACGGAGATGGTCACCACCGGGGCGGTCATTCATGGGCCTCGGGAGCGGCTGCTCGGCTTCAGCGAGGCCGAGCATGTCGTGGCGGTGCAGCTTGGCGGTTCCGATCCGAAGGAACTGGCCCAGGCTGCCCGGATCTGCGCCGAGTTCGGTTATGACGAGATCAACCTGAATGTGGGCTGCCCCTCGGACCGGGTGCAGAACGGCCGCTTCGGGGCCTGCCTCATGCAGGAGCCGGTTCTGGTGGGTGAATGCGTCGCCGCCATGAAGGCTGCCGTTTCTCTGCCGGTGACAGTGAAGTGCCGGATCGGCGTGGACGATCAGGATACGGAAGAGGCGCTGAATCGCCTGACGGACAACGTGGTGGCTGCGGGCTGCG
This sequence comes from Microvirga sp. P5_D2, assembly GCF_054049475.1. Classification (NCBI taxonomy): domain Bacteria; kingdom Pseudomonadati; phylum Pseudomonadota; class Alphaproteobacteria; order Hyphomicrobiales; family Methylobacteriaceae; genus Microvirga; species Microvirga sp. P5_D2. Next base: position 10,373 of record NZ_JBFUMH010000065.1, read on the forward strand.
ACGAGCTGACGGTCCATGCCCGCAAGGCGTGGCTGCAGGGGCTCTCGCCTAAGGAAAACAGGGATATTCCGCCCCTCGATTATTCCCGCGTCTATCGCCTGAAGGCGGCGCGGCCCGATCTGCCCATCGCCATCAACGGCGGCATCAAGACCATGGACGAGGTGCACGAGCACCTGAAGCATGTGGACGGGGCCATGCTTGGCCGCGTGGCCTATCACGAGCCGGAAATCCTGCTTCGTGTCGATGCCGAGCTTTATGGCGAGGAGCCGCCGGTGGCGGACGGCTTTGAGGCGGTGGAGGCCTACGAGCCTTACATCGCGGCGCATCTCGCGAAGGGCGAGCGCCTTCACAACATCACCCGCCACATGCTCGGCCTTTTCACCGGCCGCCCCGGCGCGCGCGCCTATCGCCGCCATCTGGCGACCGAGGCTGTGAAACCCGGCGCGAATTTGCAGACGCTGCGGGACGCGGTGGCGCATGTCTCACGCTTGGGCGCTCCGGCTGAAGAGCCTTCCCTCAGCGCTGCCGAATAGGCGAATTGTTGATCAGTTGGCCGTCGAGACGGTTTCTTTCGCCCGTAAGATCAGCCGGTTCCCCCGTACTTCGTACGACCCGAGCCGCTCCAGAAACGTCATGCCCAGCAGGTTGGCATGCAGCACGCCTTCGCGGGCGATGAGCGCGCGGATGTTGCGCTCGGTGATGGGGCCGACCGAGAGGCTTTCGATCACCACAGGCGCGGCGAGCGCGCCGCCGTTAGCGGTGGAAACGGGGATCGAGTAATCGAGCTTTTCCGGTTTGAAGCCGAGCGCTCTGGCATGCTCGGCGCGCAGGACCACGGTGCTCGCGCCCGTGTCGAAGATGAAGGTCGTGTCGTGGCCGTTGACCTGGCCCTGGATCATGAAGCTGCCATCGGTCTTTCGGGCGGCGACCACTTCCCCTTCCGGCGTGACGACGGTGCGGCCGACCGCGATGTCGCCGATGGCGCGGTCGAGCACGGTCTGCAATTCACCCCGCGAGGAATAGGTGATGATGAGCGCGATAAGAAGGCCGCCGCTGACGGCGATGGCCTGCACGCCATAGGTCCAATGGCGTCCGAACCCTTCCACGATGGAGGAAGCCATGATGAGGCAAGCACCGCCGAAGCCCAGCAGGGCCGCCGCTTCCGTGGGCGAGAGGTCGGCAATGTTCCGCTCGGCGAACATCGCCAACAAGAAGCCCGCGATGAGAAAGAGGCCGCCCGCGCCGCGAATGCCCGACATCAGGAGACCTCCTTGTCTTTGTCTTGAGCGAAAGCATCGCGCATGCGCGCCGGCAACTCCGCCATGATGCGCTGGCGTTCTTCTTCCGGAATCCGGTACCAACTCGAAATTTCTTCCCGCGTACGGCCGCAGCCCTCGCACAGGCCCGTTTCGGGGTCGAGAAGGCAGACGCGGATGCAGGGGCTGGAGACGCGGGCCATGACCTCTCACATGTTGTTACGGTTGCAGGACCGTCAAGAGGCCGATCAGCGCAGCGATTTCCGCCACCTGCTGTGCCGCGCCGGCGATGTCGCCGGTCTGCCCTCCGAGATGGCGCAGGGACAGCCGCATCATCGCCCATCCRGAGAGGGCGGACAGCACGATCATCAGGACAAGCCCGCCGAACGGGATTCCGGCGAGCAATCCGAGAGCGAGCGCAATGATTCCGGAGAGCCCCGCTGCGAACCAGAAGCTGTCGCGGGAGGGCTGCCCGACCGCATGGGCCGCACCATCCGGGCGGGCGGGCGGCAGGAAGGTGAGGGGCATGAGCCCCACCGTGCGGGAGAGTGAGGCGGTCGCCAGAATCGCCGCTACTCCGACGAGCCAATCGGTCCGTGTAGTCACCATCGCCAAGGCTCCGATGCGAAGGGCAAGGCCTAAGAACAACGCGGCGGCGCCGAAGGAGCCGATCCGGCTGTCGCGCATGATCTCCAGGCGCCGCTCCCGCGTTGCGCCGCCGAAGCTGTCCGCCGTGTCGGCAAGGCCGTCCTCATGGAATGCGCCCGTGGTGACCACCATGACGGCAACGGCCAGGGTTGCGGCCAGGAAGGGGCCGAGATTGAGAAACAAGCCCAAGGCGAGGGCAAGCGCCGGCAGGCAGCCCAGGATCAGCCCGGCGACAGGCAGAATGCGAATGAGTCGGGGAAAATCCGGCAGCGCATGGGTGTCCTGCTCGAAAGGAAGGGCTGGCACGGGAAGCCGGGAATAGAAGCGCAGGCAATGGGCTAGGTCCACGGCGAGCGCCTGCCATGGGCTCATCGGCGCGACTTCGGCCTTCTCTATTTGCTCGGACATGCTTCACCCCACGCAGTTCCGTCGTTATAGGTCACGCCTCTTCGCGTTCTGCAATGCCCGATGGGCTGGAGCCCTCCATGACCAATCCCGTATCCTCACCTTTCGACGATATCCGCCGCCTGATCACGACCATGCCCGGTCCGGACGAGGCTGCCGTTGAGGCGGTGCGGATGCGCGACCGGCAGCTCACCAAGCCTGCGGGCAGCCTGGGTCGCCTTGAGCATATCAATGAATGGCTCGCCGCCTGGCAGGGCAAGCCCAACCCAACCGTGGATCGTCCGCTGGTCTGCGTCTTCGCGGGCAGCCATGGGGTGACGGCGAAGGGCGTCTCGGCCTTTCCGTCGGATGTGAACCGCCAGATGCTCGAGAACTTCGCGGCGGGCGGAGCCGCCATCAACCAGATCTGCGCGGCCTACGGGCTTGGCTTCAAGGTGTTCGACCTCGCCCTTGACATGCCCACCGGCGACATCACCGAGGCCGACGCCATGGACGAGAAGGCTTGCGTCGCTACCATGGCCTTCGGCATGGAGGCGATTGCCGGTGGCACGGACCTGCTGGCTGTGGGCGAAATGGGCATCGGCAACACGACCGTGGCCGCTGCCATCTACACCGCCCTTTACGGCGGCCCCGCCGAGCATTGGGTGGGTCGCGGCACGGGCGTGGATGATGAGGGCCTGAAGCGCAAGGTCGCCGCCGTCGAGGCGGCCATCGCCCATCACGGCGATCACCTGAAGGACCCGCTGGAGGTGCTGCGCCGTCTCGGCGGGCGCGAGATTGCCGCCATCGCCGGCGCGATCCTGGCCGCACGACTCCAGAAGATTCCCGTCGTGCTCGACGGCTATGTGGCCACCGCCGCCGCCGCGATCCTGCACGCGATCCATCCCTCGACCATCGACCATTGCGTCGCCGGGCATCTGAGCGCCGAGGGTGCGCATCAGGATGTACTGGCCCGCCTCGGCAAGATCCCGTTGCTCGCACTTGGCATGCGCCTCGGCGAAGGCTCGGGCGCGGCTCTGGCGGCAGGGCTCATCAAGGCTGCAGCGCAGGTCCATCGCGACATGGCGACCTTCGGGCAGGCTGGAGTATCCGAGCGAATCTCGTGAGGTTGCCACGACGCCGCTTCGGAAAAAGCGGCATTCAATCCCTCATCATCGCACTGGCGCTCGCCGGCGGGGCCGGGATTGCGCTGAAGCCCAATGGACGCAGCCTCGAAGGTCGGGTGCAGGTGACCGACGGCGATACGATCCGCATGGGCGACACGCGGATTCGCATCAAAGGCGTCGATGCTCCCGAGATGGCGCAGACCTGCACGCGGGACAGGCGTTCCTATCGCTGCGGAGAYGTGGCGCGCCGGGCGCTGATCGACATCATCTCGGGCCAAGAGGTCCAGTGCCGCGCGTCGGGCCGCGACCGCTATCGCAGAATTCTCGCGCGCTGCACGGTCGGCGGCGTGGATATCGGCGCCAGGATGGTGGAGCAGGGCTGGGCCGTGTCATACGGGCGCGACTACGACGTGCAGGAGCTTCGCGCTCAAAGCCGATCCGCCGGGCTCTGGTCCGGCGAGTTCGAACGCCCGCAGGATTGGCGGCGCCAGCGTGCCAATTGAAGGAGAGCTTGACGGCTACTGTGCAAGCTTGCACCACTTGCCTATGAGCGATCAGCGCTTCTCCATTGCTCGCGCGAGGACTCCGAGCGAAGTCTCGGCGGTTTCCGACTTGTTTCGCGCCTATGCCACCTCGCTCGATGTCGATCTCTGCTTTCAGGGATTTGCTGCGGAATTGGCGGCGATGCCAGGGAAATACGCCCCGCCCGCAGGCGAGTTGCTGCTCGCTCGGGATGCTGAGGGCAGGCCTATCGGCTGCGTCGGCCTTCGTCCCGTCGATTCTGAGGGATGCTGCGAGATGAAGCGCCTTTACGTGACACCGGAGGGCCGGGGCCTTGGCCTTGGCGAGCGGCTCGTGGGCATGATCCTCGGTGAAGCCAAGCGGATCGGCTACCGCGAGATCCGGCTCGATACCTTGCCTTCCATGACATCTGCCATCGCGCTTTACAGGAAGCTCGGCTTCGAGCCGATGGATGCCTATTACGATACGCCCGTCGCCGGCACGCTCTTCCTGCGTCGCGTTCTCGCATAGAGCCTGTCCTCGATAAAAAGCGCCTGAGTACCCATCTGAGAGAGATGAATCCTCCCTCTTTCGAAGACCTCTCCCGGCAGCTTCGGGCCTGCCGCATCTGCCGCGATGCGCCTCTCTTCGGACAGGCTTTGCCCCATGAGCCGCGCCCGATCATCCAGGGCAGTGCGAGCGCCCGCCTGTGCATCGCGAGCCAAGCGCCCGGAACCCGTGCCCATGCCAGCGGCATTCCGTTCGCGGATCGCTCGGGCAGCCGGTTGCGCGAATGGTTGGGGCTCGACGAGGCCAGCTTCTACGATGYCTCCAAGGTCGCCATCGTGCCGATGGGCTCCTGCTTTCCGGGGCAGGATGCCAAGGGCGGCGATCTGGGGCCTCGCCGGGAATGTGCGCAGACTTGGCGTCAGCCTTTGTTCGAGGCGCTGCCTGATCTCGAACTCGTTCTGCTGATCGGCCAATATGCCCAGGCCTGGCATCTCGCCGACGATTTTCGCGATGGCCTGACCCAGACCGTCAGGCGCTGGCGCGAGATCCTGAGCAATCCGCAAAAGCCGCGCATCCTGCCGCTGCCGCATCCCTCGTGGCGCAACAACGGCTGGCTTAAGACTAATTCCTGGTTCGAGGCGGAGCTTTTGCCGGTTCTGCGTTCCGAAATCCGCACTATGTTCAAGCGCGACGATTAGGAGCCCGAGGCATGAGCCTGACGACCCTGCGCTGCACCACCGACGGTCCGGTTGCGACGATCACCCTCGCGCGGCCCGACAAACTGAACGCGCTCAATGCCACCATGCATGCCGAGCTGCGCGAGACGCTMGATGCCTGCGAGCGGGACGAGGCGGTGCGCGTGGTCGTGCTCACCGGCGAGGGCCGCGCTTTCTCCTCTGGGCAGGACCTCACCGAGGACCTGCCGCGCGACGAACAGGGCCGCATTGATCTCGGGCCGCCGCTCGCCCGCGACTACAATCCCCTCATCCTCAAACTCGCGAATTATACCAAGCTTACCGTCGCGGCGCTGAACGGGCCTGCGGTCGGGGCGTCCATGAACATCGCGCTCGCCTGCGATATTGTTCTGGCAGCCCGCTCGGCCTTCCTGCGGGAGGCGTTCTCCAAAATCGCGCTGGTGCCCGATGCCGGCGGCACCTGGATTCTGCCGCGCCTCATCGGTCCCAAGCTTGYGCTGGCCCTCATGCTCACCGCCGATCCGGTTCCGGCGGAGGAGGCGAAAGCCATGGGGCTTATCTACAGGGTTTTCGACGACGAATCCTTCCCCGTGGATGTCGCTGCTTTCGCCGCCAAAATCGCGCAGGGGCCGGGATTAGCCTACCGCTTGACGAAGCAGGCCGTGGCGCAGAGCCTGACCAATTCTCTCGAAGCGCAGCTTGACCTGGAGGCGCAATATCAGCGAGAGGCTGGTTTCAGTCATGATTTCAAGGAGGGCGTCGCCGCCTTCCGCGAGAAGCGCGCCCCGCGCTTCGAAGGCCGCTGAGGAGAGCATTATGGGCCGTTACGGGATTCTCATCCTCGTCACCCTGTCCGTCGTGATCGGGCTCATCATGTCCAGCAATCCCGAATACGCGGCGCGGATGTCGGACGTCTCCCGAAACGTGGCCTTCACGGGCGAAACCCGCGAGATGGTGATCATGCTGCTGGCGCTGGGGATCGGGGCCTTCGTGGTCTACCTCACTGTGACCCGGCGATAGGTGAAGCCAAAGGTTCCGCTTTGTTCACGGGGCGTTCAACTCGTTCAACTTAAGCCTTGTTCTTCAATGCCCGCGTTTCGGGCCAAAATAGGTTCGCTGATCGTGTATCAACTGAAACGTGCTATCGTTTTCGCGGCCTTCGTTCTGGCCGCATTTGCCGGGTCGACATCTTACGCGTCCGCTCAACAACGCCTCGCCCTCGTGGTCGGTCAAAGCGCCTATGAGCGCAACCCGCTCGCCACGGCCGCCAACGATGCGGGCCTCATCGCCCAGACCCTGACGAGCGCAGGCTTCGAGGTGATCCAGGGCCGCGACCTCAACGCCACGGATCTCCGCCGCGTGGTGCGCGACTTCCTCGACAAGGCACAAGTTCTGGAGCAGGACTCCGCCGTCGTAGTCTATGTTTCCGGCTACGGCGTGCAGCTCGAAGGCGAGAATTATCTGCTACCGGTCGATGCGCGCATCCAGCGCGATGCCGATGTGCCGATTGAGGGCTTCCGCGTTTCCGATCTCGTCCGCTCCCTGCAGCAAACGCCGGCGCAAATCCGCATCGTGATCGGCGATATGGCGCGTGATTATCCGTTCCCGCCCGGCGGCGAGCCCATCGCCCGTGGCCTTGCCCTGACGGATCCGCCTTCCGGCTTCCTGATGGCGTTCTCCTCCGCGCCGAACATCACCGCGCAGGACGGGCAGGGGCCTTACGGCGCCTATGCCACCGCGCTCGTGGAGATGATCCGCCAGCCCGGCGTTCCAGTGGACGAGGCCTTCAACCGCGTTCGCCTGCGCACGCACGAGGCCACCAAGGGCCTTCAGACGCCGTGGCACGCGGCGAACCTCGGCAACACGCCTTTCGTCTTCTTCGAGCCGACGGAATCCGCCGCCGCACCGCTGGTGCGCGAGGTGCGCCGCATCGAGGACGTGCCCGCGGAAGAGGCCTACAGCATCGCCGTCGAGCACGACACGATCCAGGATTATCAGGCCTTCCTGCGCCGCTATCCCGATCATCCGCTCGCCAAGCGCGTTTCCGCACAGCTTGCCGCCCGCCGCGAGGCCATCGTCTGGCGCCGCACGGTGAGCCGTAACACGAGCGAAGCCTATTGGACCTATCTGCGCCGCTATCCCAACGGCCCGCACGCGACGGACAGCCGCCGCCGTCTCGTGCGCCTCTCGGCGCCGATCGCGCCGCCGCAAGTCTTCGAGGAAGTCGTTTACGACGACCTGCCGCCTCCGCTCCCGATGGTCGAAACCATCGAGGTCGTCGAGGTCGTGACGATCATCCATGACGCGCCGCCTCCGCCCCGCGCGCCGGTCTATCTGCTGCCGGATTACGAGGAGGACGTGGAGTTCGTCGAGATCATCCGCGAGCCGCCGCCGCCGCCGATCCTGGTGGGCGTACTGCCGATCCCAGCTCCGTTCCCGGTGCCGCGCTACGCCCGTCCGCCGCGTGAATATTACCAGCCGATTGCGCCCGTCACACCGCGCGGTGTGGTAGCCATCCCGGTCGCCCGTCCTCCGGTCTATGATGGAATGATGGATCGCCCCGGCGCTCCGCGTCCGCCGCGTGGCCAGCGCCCCGAGCCGGTTGTTCCGCGCCAGCCCGGTCTCGTGGCCGCGCCGCAGCCGATTCCGGTCGTGGCCCGCCCGGCGGAAGCACGCCCGGGTGTTCGCCCCGGCACGTTCGTGCCGCAGGTTCCGGCCCAGCCGCGCCTCCCGCAGCGCCCGATTCCACTCTCGGCCGAGAACGCCCCTCAGCGTCCAGGCCGCAGCGATGTCCAGCCGACCGGTCGCCCGACACCCGCAGCACCGGCTCCTGTTGCGCCAGGTAGCCCGCAGCGTCCGCAACCGGCCCGTCCCTCGGTCCTGCAGTCACCCTTCCAGTCGCCGCAAGGCATTGAGACGCCGGCTGCCCGCCCGCGCCCGTCTGCCGATGAGAACCGTCCCGCTCCCCGTCCGATGCGTCCGGGCGTTGGCGAGGGCCAGCCGGTGCCTCGCCCCGGGCGTCCATCCATGGACGAGAACCGGCCTGCGCCGCGCCCCATGCGCCCATCCGTCGAGGAAAGCCGCCCCGCGCCGCGTCCAGGTCGCCCCTTCGGTGACGAGAATAGGCCGGTCCCGCGTCCGATGCGGCCAGGGGTCGATGAGAATCGTGAGCGTCCCGCTCCCCGGTTCGAAGCGCCTCGTCCGATGCAGACGGCGCCTCAGATGAGGCCCGCACCGCAGCCGCGCGAGATGGCGCCGCGTCCAGATCGTGAGTTCGGCTCCCGGCCTGCGCCCCAGATCGAGAGGCCCGCACCGCCGCCCATGATGCGCCAGCCCGCGCCTCCCGCAGCCCGCCCGGCTCCTCCATCGCCCGCGCCGTCTATGACGTCGCAGGGATCGAGGCCGGGCCGGGGGGAGGGACAGCGCCCCGATTGTCGCCCTGGCCGCCCCTGTGCCGCCGAGCAGCGATAGCCAAAACGAAAGCGCCGGAGCTTCACGCTCCGGCGCTTTTCATTTGGGGAAGGCTTTAGAGCCCTGACTTACTTCTCCAGGCGTGCGATGAGGCTGGACGTATCCCAGCGGTTGCCGCCCATCTTCTGCACGTCGGCGTAGAACTGATCGATTAGCGCCGTCACCGGCACGCTGGCTCCGCTCTTGCGGGCCTCGGCCAGCACGATCGACAAGTCCTTGCGCATCCAATCCACGGCGAAGCCGAAATCGAACTTGCCCTGGTTCATGGTCCGGCCGCGGTTCTCCATCTGCCAGGAGCCGGCGGCGCCCTTGGAGATCACGTCCAGCACCGCCTCGATGTCGAGACCGGCCTTCTTGCCGAAATGAATGCCTTCCGCGAGGCCCTGGACGAGGCTGGCGATGCAGATCTGGTTGATCATCTTGGTCAACTGGCCCGAGCCCGTGCCGCCCATCAGGCGGCAGGCGCGCGCAAAGCTCATGATCACCGGCTCGGCCTTGGCATAGGGCTCGGCGTCGCCGCCGCACATGACGGTGAGCACGCCGTTCTCGGCGCCGGCCTGACCGCCCGAGACGGGCGCGTCGATGAAGGCGAAACCCTTCTCCGTGGCGGCGGCGTACAGCTCGCGGGCGACTTCGGCCGAGGCGGTGGTGTGATCGACGAAGATCGCGCCTTTCGCCATGCCCTCGAATGCGCCGTCGGGGCCGATGGTGATCTGGCGCAGGTCGTCGTCGTTGCCGACGCAGGCGAACACGATCTCCTGGCCTTGCGCCGCCTCACGGGGCGTCCTGGCGACCGTGCCGCCGTTCTCGGAGGCCCATTGCTCGGCCTTGGCCGCGGTGCGGTTATAAACCGTCACCTCGTGGCCCTTGGCCTTGAGATGCCGCGCCATGGGATAGCCCATCACGCCCAAACCCAGAAAMGCGACTCTCGCCATCGTATGCTCCCGTTTTCTCGTCCTCGTTTCTAGGAACAGGGCGGGCGGGGGTCAAACGACTCTATTTGATGTCGAAGGAAAAATATTTGGCGCGGAGCCGGTCATAGGTGCCGTCTGCCTTCACCTGGGCGATGGCGCGATTGAACCATTCGCGCAGATCCTCGTCCTCTTTCCGAAGACCGATGCCGTAGGATTCGCGGCGGTATGCGGGCTCGGCGGGAGCCTCGCCCAGCACACGGCAGCAATCGCCCTCGCGGCTCGCGAGAAACTTCGAGAGGAAGAGCTCGTCGCCGAACACCGCATCGATGCGGCCCACCAGCAGATCGAGATTGGCCTCTTCCGCCTTGGCGTAGAGCACGATCTCGGATTGCGTGTAATGCGCCTTGAGATAGGCCTCGTGATCGCCGCGCTCGGTGGTGCCGATCTTCCTTCCGGCGAGTGCTTTGGGCGTCACCTCGCCGGCAGGCGTTTCCTTGGAGGCGATGAACACGGCGGGGATGCGATAATACGGGTCGGAGAAGGCGATGCGCTTCTGGCGCTTCTCCGTGATCTCGAGCGAGGACATGACCGCATCGTATTCGCGATCGATCAAGCCCCGGATGATGCCGTCCCATTCATGCTGGACCAAAACACATTCGGCCCCCATGACGTCGCAGACGCTTTTCAGGAGATCGATCTCGAAGCCCTGAAGCTCGTTGGTCGATTGGTCGATGAAGTTGAAGGGCGGGTAGGCCCCTTCCATCGCGATGCGGATCGTGGGTTTGCGGATGGGCTCCGCATTCTGGGCCGATGCGGCGCCAAGCCCGAGAGCGATGGCGAGACTTGCGAGGATTGCGAGCTTTCGGCCCGATTGAAACGCGTTCACTGTTCTTCAGCCTGAGTGATCAGGATGGATATTCATCGAACGATTTTTATAGTCAATTGAAAGTCTTGGGACCGCCCGCGTCTCATGGCGCCGTCAGCCGCCGGTCATGCTCATATGGCGGGCGACGGCGGGGCGGGCATGACTGCGGTCGATGATGAAGTCGTGGCCCTTGGGCTTTCGCGCGATGGCATCCACGATGGCCTGTTCCAGGAGTGCATTGTCGGCGGAGGCGCGAACCGGCGCTCGGAGATCGGCGGCGTCTTCCTGGCCCAAGCACATGAAGAGCTGGCCCGTGCAGGTGAGACGGACGCGGTTGCAGCTTTCGCAGAAATTGTGCGTCATCGGCGTGATGAAGCCGAGCCGCCCTCCGGTTTCCTTCACGCGCACATAGCGGGCAGGACCGCCGGTGCGGTCGTCGAGGTCTTCCAGCGTATAGCGCGAGGCGAGGCGCGCCCTGACGAGCGAGAGCGGCAGATATTGGTCGATGCGCTGCTCCTCGATCTCGCCCAGCGGCATCACTTCGATCAGGGTCAGGTCCATGCCGCGCCCGTGCGACCATGTCATGAGACGTTCGATCTCGTCCTCGTTCACACCTTTCAGCGCGACAGCGTTGAGCTTGACCTTGAGGCCCGCATATTGGGCCGCGTCGAGCCCCTGCATCACTTTGGACAGGTCGCCCCAACGGGTGATCTGGCGGAACTTGTCCGGGTCGAGGGTATCGATGGACACATTGACCCGCTTCACGCCGCAGGCCGCAAGCTCGGCCGCGTGTTTGGCGAGCTGTGAGCCGTTGGTGGTGACGGTCAGTTCGTCGAGGACACCGGTTTCGAGATGGCGTGACAGGGAGCGGAACAGCGTCATGATGTCCCGCCGCACCAGCGGCTCGCCGCCGGTGATGCGCAGCTTGCGCACGCCCATGCCGACGAAGGCCGAGCAGATGCGGTCCAGCTCCTCCAGGCTCAGCAGATCGCGCTTGGGGAGGAACGCCATGTTCTCGGACATGCAGTACACGCAGCGGAAATCACAGCGATCCGTCACCGAGACACGCAAATACGTAATGGCGCGGGCGAAGGGATCCAGAAGAGCCTTGCCGGGCAGGGGCTGGTCGAGCCGAGTCATCGATCCCCGCATGAAAGGGCAGTCCTCATGGTGCTGTAAGCAAAGGTTTGCTTTAAACTTAGTGGCTGGCGGCCTGAGTTAAACCAGAAGCCCTATGAGATATCCAAGTCCATGACATTCAGTTCCATCACAGCCGAGCGCTGGCCTACCGAGATCCGACTGGCGAAAGACAGGCGCAGCCTGCGCGTGGCCTTCGATGACGGCGCCACGTTCGATCTGCCGGCGGAGTATCTGCGTGTGACGAGCCCCTCGGCCGAGGTACAGGGGCACAGCCCGGCGGAACGCAAGACCGTGGCCGGAAAGCGTGACGTGGAGATCATCGGCGTGGAGCCGGTCGGCAACTACGCGGTGAAGCTGGTCTTCGACGACCTGCACGATACCGGGATTTACGGATGGAATTATCTCCACGAACTCGGGGCAGGGTACGCGGAGAAGTGGCAGGCTTATCTCGATGAGCTTGGTGCGAAGGGCTTGTCGCGGGAGAGGCGGCGCTAAGAGCTTTCCGCATACTCTGACCTCATCCTGAGGGGTTTGGGGTGGGGCAGAAAACAAAAAAATGGCCGGGACGAGCCCGGCCATGACGCAGTTTTTACTTGAAAGATGAGCCTCAGCTCAGCGCTGCACGACCACGCGCGCGCCGACCTTGGCGCGGTTGTAGAGGTCGGTCACATCCTCGTTGGTCATGCGGATGCAGCCGGAGGAGACAGCCTCGCCGATTGTCTCGGGCTCGTTGGAGCCGTGGATGCGATAGATCGTGCTGCCGATGTAGAGGGCGCGGGCGCCGAGCGGATTCTCGGGGCCGCCCTTCATGTAGCGCGGCAGGTCGGGACGGCGCTTGAGCATCTCCGCCGGCGGGCGCCAATCCGGCCATTCGCGCTTCATAGTGACGGAGTGGGCACCGCCCCAGGTGAAGCCGGGACGGCCCACGCCAACGCCGTACTGGACGGCCTGGCCGTTGCCGAGCACGAACCACAGGCGGCGCTCGCTCGTCGACACGACGATGGTGCCGGGAGCATGGCGGCCTGCATAAGTGACGATCTGGCGCTGAACGGGGGACGCCTGCGCCTTCGATTGGTCTTCGGTGCTGTAAAGGGGCTGGCGGGTGAGAGGATCGATTGCAGTGAATGCCGCAGCCGGAGTCGCTAGGGCGACGAAGCCACAGGCAAGTCCGGTGAGGGTAGCGCTTGTGCGTCCCATAATGGCCTCGAAATGAACACGTTTGGTGACAGGGTGTGCGAGAGCTAAACGCTTATTGCCGCGTTTCGGATCCAGTGCTTATCAGGGTTTTGCACCATTATCCTAGTGCGTCTCCGCCACGTTTTCGCCGCTTCGTAACCGATTGGTTAAAGCCAAGGCGCCACATTCGGGTTTTGCGAAAATCTTAAGGAGGAACCGGCTTCTTCCGCTTGACGCGCAGGGCCGGAGGCCATTAGAAGGCCTTTGTCAGGGCGCGTAGCTCAGCGGGAGAGCATTCGCTTCACACGCGAAGGGTCACAGGTTCAATCCCTGTCGCGCCCACCATTCCTTCCTGACAGACAAGCTTCACAATGTCGTGTTCGCGCCAAGCGAATGCGCAATTTTTCACGCGGCGAGCGGCTTCAACAGTGCTTTGACCGCGCCGAACAGCTTGTCGAAATGGTCGATCACCACATCCGGTCCAAGTTCCTGCACCGGCACGTCCGTATAGCCGAAGGGCACCGCCACGACGGGAATGCCTGCGTTCTGAGCGGTCACGATGTCGGTGCGGGAATCGCCCACCATGATGGCCCGGCGCGGATCGCCTCCCGCGCGCTCGATGGTCAGCATCAGATGGCGCGGATCGGGCTTGAAGTAGGGGAAGGTATCGCGCCCGCAATTGGCCGCGAAGCGATGGCCGATCCCGAGCTCGTCCAGCACCTTGATGGAATGCTCCTCCATCTTGTTCGTGCACACGGCCAGGATGAAGCCTGCGGCCTCCAGCCGATCGAGGGCCTCCGCGACACCCGGAAACAGCGTGGTCTCGACGCAGATGTTCTCGCCGTAATGCACCATGAACTGCTTGAAGAGCTCGTCGAGATAGGCCGGGGTGAGTTCCTTGCCCGCCGCCTCGAAGCCGCGCTGGAGCAGCGCCTTGGCGCCGGCGCCGATCATGTCGCGGGCCTGCGCGAGGGGGACGGGCAACAGGCCCTCCTGTTTCAGGATGACATTCAGGGTTCCCACGAGGTCGCCAGCCGTATCGGCCAGGGTGCCATCGAGATCGAAGACGGCGATGGGCGGGGCGCGGTGCTGGGTGTGAATGGCCATGAAGGTCGGTTACCTGCGTAGGGCAAGGGAATCAATCGCGGGGATGATATGGTGCGGTTGGTTGATTCGTTCTTACCGTATGGAGTTTTGAATGCGGTTCTTTGGTTCCGCGGCGTTGGTGTCGACGGTTCTGGCCTTGGGCATGCCGGGCGCTGCCTTGGCTGCTTCCTATGATTTCGTGCCCGCACCCCAGACCGATCTTAACAGGATTTATAGGATCGATCGGATCACGGGCGAGGTCAGTTCCTGCCAGTATGGACTACAGGAAGGCACAATTGGGGTGACCCTGTGCTTCAGCGCCGGTGAAGGGGCGGGAGCCCAGGTTCCCGGCGAGTACGGCCTCGTCGCTTCCAAGCACGAGCGCGAAGGCGGCGTCTTCAGGGTCAATTTCCGCACGGGCGAGATGAGCATCTGCTACGTCTTCGACGAGCGGGTGGTCTGCACCCCTCAGACGAGGCCCTCTCCGGCGGCTTCCAGCATGGTTCCTTCGGCGTCCACGCCCAGCGTCAGCCCCGGTACGGGTGCCTCGCCGCAGCGTCCCTAAGTCTTATTGCCCTTACGTCACTGCCGGAGCAGTGATGAAATCATCTTTCTTTTCAACAGTCTCGCGTGCTAGAGGCGGGCCGTCAGGCTCCGGCAGAGCGGGGCGACATTGTCAGAGGTCCTCAGTGAGCGACAATCTCAAGCGTGCGGCGGCCGAGCGGGCCGCCGAACTCGTTACCGACGGCATGCGGCTGGGGCTCGGCACCGGCTCGACGGCGGCCCATTTCGTGGCCGTCATCGGTGAGCGCGTGCGGGGTGGACTGAAGGTCGTCGGTGTGCCGACGTCCGAGGCGACGCGCGAGCAGGCTCAGCGTGAGGGCATTCCTCTGGCGACCCTGGACGAGATGCCCGAACTCGACCTGACCGTGGACGGCGCCGACGAGCTCGACGACGATCTGCGTCTGGTCAAGGGCGGCGGCGGGGCTCTTCTGCGTGAGAAGATCGTCGCTTCGGCGAGCGCGCGCATGGTGGTCATTGCGGACGGGTCCAAGCGGGTGGCGAAGCTCGGCAAGTTTCCGCTGCCGATCGAGGTGGTGTCATTCGGCCTCACTGCGACCGAGCGTGCCATCGCCAAGCTTTTCGACAGCCTGAGCATGGAAGGCGAGCTGCGCCTTCGGCGGGCTGCGGACGGCGCTCCTTATGTCACGGACGGCGGACACTTCATTCTCGATGCGCATCTGGGCCGCATCGAGAAGCCGAACGTGCTCGCCTCGACGCTCAACAACATCCCCGGTGTTGTGGAGCATGGTCTCTTTATCGGCCTCGCCTCCGGCGCGATCCTCGCGACCGGGGAGGGGCTTGTCGAACTCGGTCATCTCTAAGACCGAAAGCATCGGACCCAAAAGTGGACTTGCACTTTTGGGACCCATCCGATGCTTCCTTCTTAAAACGAGAGCATCGTATGGCCGGAAAACCGGATCCACTTTTCCGTACGATGCTCTAAAGCCTTCACGATTGGAGTCACTTCTATGATCCGTTCCGTTTCCCGCATGGCCGCGACCTCCGTCGCATTGTTCATGCTCGCAAGCCCCGTCTTCGCCCAGCAGCCGGCCCAGCCGAGCGCCAGCCATCTGGCTGTCGCCCGCGAGGTCGCCATCAGCTCCGGCATGACCGGCGCTTTTGACGCCATGACCGGCCCGCTGCTCAACCGTCTCCAGCAGATGAACGTGACCCGTCCCGAGATCGCCGCCGATCTCACCAAGGTCGTGGAGATCATCCGCCCCGAGGTGGAGGCGAAGAAGCAGGAGATGATCGACAGCACGGCGCGCGTCTTCACGACCCGCATGACCGAGGCCGAGCTGAAGGAGGTGGCAACCTTCTACAAGTCGGCGGTCGGCCAGAAATACGTGCAGATCCAGCCCGGCGTCCTGGACGACGTGGTCCGCGATCTTTCCATCTGGTCCCAGAAGACCTCGGAGTTCATCATGATCCGCGCCCGCGAGGAAATGGGCAAGCTCGGTCACCAGCTGAACTGATCGGCGAAAAGTCTCATCACAAGGATCAAGCCCGGTTCGCCGGGCTTTTTCTTTGGGAGTATCGCCCTCGTCCCGATGAAGCGCGGCGTTAGCCTTCCTTTTGCGGCTGCGATCTTGGAGGTGGCTATGAGCGAAGACTGGGCTGTTGACGTCAGGAAATACGCCCCGAATGCCGACGACAAGGCCATCGCGGGCATCGTGAGATATTTGGGCATCGCCCTACAGAACAGGGACTCGGCCCTGGTGTCCTTTTCCGACCGGGAGGAACTGGCCCGCGTGCGCGACAGCTTCCTGAAGAAGAAGCTGGGTCTCACGGCCTCAGATGCCGAACTGGACAAGGCCATCGCCGCCGTCGGCGAAAAGCTGAAAAGCGACCGGAGCAAGAACCGGGTCACCGTGTATTACCTGCTCGCGGAGCAGTTCGGGAAATTGTCTGCATTTGGTTAGTGCGAGGCCGGCCAAGCACCGACACCCTCCCACGTCATCACCGGCCTTGTGCCGGTGATCCATGCCTTCGTTTCCCATTCTCTGTCCTCATCCTGAGAATCAAAAAAGGCCCGGGAAACCGGGCCTTTTCTTTTCGTCTGATACCTTAGTCCTCAGTCGCCTTGAACCGTCCCAGCCCTTTCATCACGAAGGGGGCGACGAGGGCGATGACGGCGATGGCGAGCAGGCTTGCGGAGATCGGGCTCTGCAGCAGCACCATCGGATCGCCGAGGCTGATCGAGAGCGCGCGGCGCAGCTGGCTTTCTGCCACCGGCCCCAGGATCAGGCCGACGACCACCGGCGCGATTGGGAAGTCGAAGCGGCGCATCAGGAAGCCGAGAACGCCGAAGCCCGCGAGCATCATGAGCTCGACCGGCGAGGGATTCGCCGCGATGGTGCCCATGGTCGCGAAGACCATGATGCCCGCATAGAGCCAGGGCTGCGGGATCGCCAGCAGGCGCACCCACAGGCCGACGAGAGGCAGGTTCAGCACCAGCAGCATGGTGTTGGCGATGAACAGGCTGGCGATGAGACCCCAGACCAGATCCGGCTTCTCCGCGAAGAGCAGGGGGCCGGGGTTGAGGCCGTATTGCTGGAAGCCCGCGAGCATCATCGCCGCCGTGGCC